>JBPOET010000437.1:0-2156 GCA_051251675.1 Parasphingopyxis sp.
GCGCTATCGTTCTGCAAAAGTGCAGAATGAGACATGACCGACTGGAATGACCTTCGTTATTTTCTCGCCGTCGCAGAAACCGGCAGCACGCTGGGCGCGGGCAAAAAGCTGCGCGTCAGCCAGACCACGGCGGCGCGGCGCATTGCCGCACTGGAGCGTGAACTTGGCCTGTCCCTGTTCGAGCGCAGCCCGGCCGGTTACGCCCTGACGCCGGTTGGAACGGCCCTGCTGGAACGGGCGCGCAGGGTGGGGGAGGCTGCGGCGGAGTTTGCCGATGCTGCCGCCGCTCAGGTGCGCGATATCAGCGGTACGGTAAAATTGACGACGATCGACATATTCGCCGAGACAATTCTTGCGCCCATCCTGAACAAGCTGCGCAAAGATTTCCCGACGATCCGGATCGAAATCGATACGTCGATGGAAACACGCGATCTTGCGGCGGGAGAGGCGGATATCGCAATCCGACGCAGCAGCAGTCCAAAGGGAGGGGGGCTGGTCGGTCGGCGGATCGCGGATGATCACTGGACCGTATATTGCAGTCGAAGTTACGCAGATGCCCATGGCGTGCCGCGCTCGATCGAGGAGATGGCGAATCATGTATTTGTGGGCGGAGGCGGCGAGAGCCTCTGGCGGCCCTATCGGCAATGGTTGCAGGCCAATGGTCTCGAAGATGCCGTTTCCGTCCATCATGGTACCGGCACCGGGCTATTGTCCGGGGTGCGAGCGGGCGGAGGGCTCGCCGTATTACCCAGCTTTTTCGCGGATCATGAGCCTGACCTTATCCGGTGCGTGCCACCTCGCGACGACGATGATGGCGCCCTCTGGCTGCTGACGCATGAGCGGCTTCGGCATGTACCGCGAATACGCACCGTTCTTGATTTTCTGGCAACCGAATTACGGAAAATCGCTTTGGGTCACGGCTAGCCGTTGCTACTCCGCAGAGAGGGGGCGGGCTTCTTCCACCAACATCACCGGCACACCGTCGCGTACGGGATAGGCAAGCCCCGCCGCCTCCGACACCAGCTCGTTCTGCTCGGCGTCATAGCGCAGCGCGGCCCGCGTAACCGGGCAGACCAGGATTTCGAGCAAAGCCGGATCCAGCGCGCCTATGGTGTTTTTGTTCAACGCACCGCTCCTATTGCAGCGTCGCATGATCGTCGCCGCCGGCCTGTTGGTGCATGCGGAAAAACTGCATGAACTGGATGAGCAGCTCGGAGCGTTCGTCGATCGTCGGCGCTTCGACGAGGGCCTGTTTGGCCACCGTATCGAAGGGCGCGACCTGGCTCACCATATTGACGAGGGTTTCGTCGTCCAGGGTATCGACCGCGTCCCAGTCGACCGCATAGCCCAGCAGATCGGCGAACTTCTTCGATTCATCGACGAGCCCGCCGCGCATGGCGATGGACAATGGCTCTGCGGCGGCTTCATCGCCAAATTCCTGCGTTACCGCCTCGACCTGGCGAAAGGATGTCGTCGCATCCAGCTCCCGGACGATGCGGAATCGTGTCAGCCCCTCGAGGACCAGGTTGAAGCGCCCATCCTCCATAGCCTCGACCTCGGCGATCTTCCCGAGGCAGCCCACGTCGAACAGTGGGGGATTCCTGACGCCATCCTCGCCGCCTTCGCTTCGCGGCTGGATCATACCGATTCGCCGATCCCGGACCATGGCGTCTTTCACCAGCGCCCTATAGCGCGGCTCGAAGATGTGCAGGGGCAATTGCGCGCGCGGCAGCAGGATCGCTCCGGCCAGCGGGAAAGTCGAAAGGCGGATCGGCGTTTCGGCCATTATCCGAACAGGATTGCGGAAAGGCGTCGGCGCCGCTCGGACACCCATTCGTCTTCCAGGCCGACAACCTCGAACAGCTGGAGCAGCTTCTGCCGCGCCGCGCCCTCATTCCAGTCCTTGTCGGCTTCGATAATGTGGAGCAGATGCTCGGCGGCTTCGTCGCGCGCATCATTCGCCATCAGGGCCGTCGCCAGCTCCAGCCGCGCCTCGTGATCGCCCGGATTGGCCTCGACCTTTGCCGCCAGCGGCGCGGTATCTTCGCCCGCCGGCGCATCGCCGAGCAGGTCGACCGCCGATTGCGCTCGGGCGATGGCCGGGTCCTTGGCGACCTCGGCGGGAATTTGCGCGAGCCTTTCCGTCGCCTCGTCGA
>JBPOET010000438.1:0-2147 GCA_051251675.1 Parasphingopyxis sp.
AGCTTGACCGGATCGGTTTGCGTTCGCGCGATCAGGGCGGCGCCGTCAATTCCAATGCTGTCGGCTATATCCTGGAGCACTGCCGGGTCGTCCAGATTGCGCCGATCCCGGAAATAGGCGGCGAATGCGGCTTCGGCAAAGCGCGCCAGTGCATCCTGATCCTCTTCCAGCGCGCAGCACAGCCGCATGGCGTGCACACTGCGCACCGGATGCCATTCGGACGGGAAGTTCATCGGCAGTCCCGACCATGCGGCCCAGTCCTTCAGGCTCTTGGCATAGTGCCGGGCCTTTGGTCCTGTGCTGTCCTCGCGCGCAGCATAAACGGCCTTGTTCACGGCATTGAACACGCCGCCCACCAGGAACGGGCGCCACACTACATCGGCGCCGGTTTCCGCGAGAATGGGCTGGATGTTGTGAAAGGCCATATAGGTCCAAGGGCTGGAAAGATCGAAGAAGAATTCAACTTTGGCCATCTGTTCGGTCCTTGATTCGCATGACTTGGGCGGGCTGAGGCTGAGGCCTAGGCCGTATTCGGCATGAGTCTCTCGCGCGCGCTATCGGGTATCGGTATCGGCTTGCCGCTATCCAGATCGACATGGACGTGAACGAGCTCGACAACCGATCGCAGATCGTCCGTCCCGCCCGCTCCGTAGAACCGGATTTCCGTCGTCACGCTGCTGGAGCCGATACGCGTTGTCGCGGCCGTTCCGTCGATTTCCTCATCCAGCCGGATCGGCTGCCTGTACTCGACAACCGCTTTGACGGCATGGAATTCCAGCGCGTCCTCACCGCTGAAATGCAGGTCCAGCGACCGCCAATATTCGGTAATCATCAGATCCGCATATTCCAGATAGCGCGAATTGAAGACGACCGATTGCGGATCGACTTCGGCATAACGGACGCGGAAACGGTGGGTGAAGAGGGCCATCAGTCGGTGTCTGAACCCGCACTGTTCGACCGGAAACCGTCCAGATATTTCTTGATACCGCGCGCCGCCTGCCGGATCCGCTGTTCATTTTCCACCAGCGCGATGCGGACAAAGCCTTCGCCTTCTTCGCCGAAACCGACACCGGGGCTCACGGCGACGCCGGCATGGCGCAGCAGCTCCTTGGAAAATTCCATCGCACCCATATGCGCGCATTGTTCGGGGATTGGCGCCCAGGCGAACATGCTGGCTTCGGGCGAGGGGACGTTCCAGCCGGCTCGGGCAAAACTCTCGACCATCACGTCGCGGCGTTTCTTGTACAGCTCCCGAACTTCGCCGATATGATCCTGGGGTCCGTTGAGCGCGGCAGTCGCGGCGACCTGGATCGGCGTGAAGGCGCCATAGTCGAGATAGGATTTCACCCGGGTCAGCGCGCTGATCAGATGTTCGTTGCCCACGGCAAAGCCCATACGCCAGCCCGCCATGCTGTATGTTTTCGACATGCTGGTGAATTCGACGGCGACGTCTTTCGCGCCGGGCACCTGCAAAAGAGACGGGGTTGGCGTGTCGCCATAGTAAAGCTCGGCATAGGCAAGGTCGCTGATCACCCAGATCTCATGCTCCCGCGCAAACTCGACAACCTTGGCGTAGAAATCGAGATCGGCGACATAGGCCGTCGGGTTGGATGGATAGCCGATGACCAGCACCGAGGGTTTCGGCACGCTATAGGCCAGCGAATATTTCAGCCGGTCGAAAAATTGCGGACCCGGCTGTGCCGGGATGGATCGGATCGCCGCGCCCGCGATGATGAAACCGAAAGTATGGATCGGATAGCTGGGATTGGGCGCGAGCACGACATCGCCGGGCGCGGTGATTGCCTGGGCGAGATTGGCCAGACCTTCCTTGGAGCCGAGGGTGACGACCACCTCGCTATCCGGATCGAGATCCACATCGAAACGACGCTTGTAATAGGCGGCCTGCGCCTTGCGAAGACCGGGAATTCCCTTCGAAGCGGAATAGCGGTGCGCCGTCGGGTCGTTGGCGACCTCGCACAATTTGTCGATCACATGTTGGGCTGGCGGGCTGTCCGGATTGCCCATGCCGAGATCGATAATATCTTCGCCGCGGGCGCGCGCCTCCGCCTTCATCGCGTTTACTTCGGCGAAAACATAGGGGGGCAGGCGGCGGATGCGGTATAAGTCTGTGTTCATAGCCCTTTCCC
>JBPOET010000439.1:0-2142 GCA_051251675.1 Parasphingopyxis sp.
GCATCCAGCATAGCGAATACAATCTCGGCGATGAGGAAACCCGGCTGTTCCAGATATGGATCGAGCCGAAGGAAAAAGGCGGCACGCCGCGCTGGGATGCCAAGCAGTTTCCCAGGGGCGACCGTGCCGGTTCGCTCGAAGTGCTGGCCAGCGGTTTCGATGCCGATCTTGAGCAGGGCGCATTGTGGATCCGCGCCGATGCCCGCCTCTTCGGCGCGACGTTGGCCAAGGGGACAGCAATTCAGCATGAATTGGTAAAGGGCTTCCACGGCTATCTGGTCGTCTCGGAGGGGCGGGTGCGGGTCAATGATGTCGAACTCGGTGCTCGCGATGCCGCTGCCATAGCCGATGAACCGTCGCTCAGCATCGAAGCGCTGGACGATGCCGAGTTCCTTCTCGCCGAAATTCCGGCCGGCACGAATCAGTGAAAGAGGGGCTTGATCGCCCCTGGTTCGATTTCACGCCCAATTTTTCCGCTTTTCACTCATCCTAGGAGATTCCGATGTCTGTTCACTCTACCCCCACCTTATTGCGCATCGATTCCAGCGGCCGATCCGTCGGCTCGAATTCCCGCGCTCTCTCCGATTATCTGATCGCCAAACTGACGGCCGAAAACCCAGATGCGGCAATTGTGACGCGCGACGTTGCCAAGGGTTTGCCGTTCGTCAGCGAGGATTGGATCAACGCCAATTTCACGGCGGCGGAAGAGCGTGATGACGTTCAGGCTAAGGCTCTGGCGTTTTCCGATACGCTTGTGGCCGAGCTCGAAAGGGCCGACATCATCGTGATCGGCACGCCCATCTACAATTTCGGCATTCCGGCAACCCTCAAAGCGTGGATCGACATGGTTGCCCGTGCGGGCAAGACCTTCAAATATACCGACACCGGGCCGGTCGGCCTTCTCGAAGGCAAAAAGGCTTATGTGGCGATTGCCTCTGGCGGAACCGAAGTCGGCAGCGCCATCGACTTTGCCAGCGGGTATCTCCAGCATGTGCTCGGTTTTATCGGCATTCAGGATGTCGAATTTTTCGCTGCCGACCAGTTGATGATGCACGGCGATGAGAAGGTTGCAGCTGCCAAGACGGCCATCGACGCAGCGATCTAGTCGAACACCACTTCCAGTTGCTTGCCGTGCGCCACGCTGTCATGGCGTGGCGCATGCTGGATGATCGCATCTTGTTTATCGATGGTGAGGCTATCGTCATCGACAAGCCTGCCGGGCTGGCGGTGGCCCGGCCCAAACGCGGCGGCGATTGTATCGAGGACCGGCTGGAGGAATTGCGTATGGGCTTCGCCCGGCCGCCGATGATCGTTCATCGCCTCGATCAGGATACCAGCGGCTGCCTCTTGCTCGCGCGCAATCCCAAGGCGCTCAAGCGCTTCAACCGGAGTTTTTCCGAAGGGCTGATATCCAAAGTCTATTGGGCCGTGCTCGATGGCCAGACCGTCGGCGATGAAGGGGTGATCGATATTCCGCTTGAGAAAAAGTCGACCCGCGATCGCGGCTGGTGGGTGGAGGGAAGCCGGCGCGGCAAACCGGCAAGGACTCTTTGGAAAAGACTGGGGGCCGGCAGCGGCAAGACGCTGGTTGCGTTTCGGCCTGAGACGGGCCGGACGCACCAGCTGCGCGTCCATGCACGAGAAGGGCTCGGCGCACCGATCATGGGCGATCCGGTCTATGGCAATGGCAAGGGGCCGATGCTGCTCCATGCACGGTCGATAGGCGTACCGCGCCAGGGCAAGCCGACGATCGAGGCGGAAGCCGCTGTGCCCGACAGTTTCGTCGACTGGATGCCAGGCTGACCGAAGAGACTGCGTTTGCTGGCGCGATTTGGACAGTTCCTCCCGAGTTCGGTTAGAGGGACGCATGGCCGGTTTCGATTTCTCTACTATTCCTCCCGATGCCGTCGAGGAGCGCCATCTCGCCGGCACCGGCCCCGGCGGGCAGAATGTCAACAAGGTGGCGACAGCCGTGCAATTGCGCGTCAATGTCTTTGCGCTTGGCCTGGCGCCATATGTCTATCGGCGCCTGAAGGAGCTGGCTGGCAACCGGATGACCGGACATGGTGTGCTTGTTGTCACTGCGCGCAACCATCGCAGTCAGGAAGCCAATCGCCGCGAGGCCATCGCCCGGATTACCGC
>JBPOET010000044.1:0-9257 GCA_051251675.1 Parasphingopyxis sp.
GTTTCTACCAGCGCGGCAATGGCCTGTGCCTGGGTCGTCATTGGGCCGGTTTCCTTCCGCTGATCGCATACCAGCGATTATTCGCCATGCCCTGCAGCGCTGTAAGATCATGCTCGACGACCGTGTCTTCCGGGAAGCCCGCAGCAATCATGTCCGCCTGCAGATCGGCGGTTGCATAGGTGTTCCAATGGACCTCGCCGTTGAAATGGGTGTCCCAGTCCCGCTCGACCTCATGGACGAGCGTCGGCTGGTTGCGGATCGCCACATCCTGGTGGATGACCACCCCGCCCGGGCGAACGAGGCGGAACGATTCGCGGATCATCGCACGCCGCTTTTCCTCGCCGATTTCGTGCATCAGATTGTGCGAGACGACGAGATCGAAGCTTTCGTCTTCGAAACGCATATCCGAAGCGTCCATCTGGTGGAAATGCACGGCAACGCCGAGCGATTCCGCCCGGGCATGAGCGTAGCGCAACATGGCTGCGCCAAGATCGACCGCATGAACTTCAACCCCGGGCCATTCGGCGGCATAGGCGGCCGAAGCAGCGCCTGCCGAGCAACCGATATCGAGCATTTTTGCGGGCTTGAACCCGTCAAACTCCTCCTCCAGCAGACGCAGGATAACCCCTGCCTTGCTGTCGCCGCGGCCGATACCCTGGCCGAAGGAGAACACATTGCCCCCGCATTCGTACAGGGCGCCGGGCACGATATCATAGTCGCTGCGGTTCATCGCATAGCCGCCGGGCTGCAGATGGATGTCGACATTCGCAACCTCCGGAGAAGGATCGTAGGACGGATCGAGCGACAGGCTGCCCCGCTTGTCTTCCGCCTCGATCAGTTCTTTTGTCGCCTGCTCCATCCGGTCGAGATCGCGATAGGTCGGCTCGCCGACCGACACCCAGATCATCTCCTGCGCGGCGCGGTTCGCGGCGCTCCACATGCGATAGCCGGGCGACATCAGAAAGGCCTGGCGCACCTCGCCGGGCGACTGGGGCTGGCGACCATGGCGTTCGGCAAAGGCCGGCGCGGCTTCGCTCTCGAAGATCCCGACATTGCGGGAGCGAACCTTGCTGTTGAGCAGGCGGCGCAGTGAAACCACGGCGTTCTGGCGGCTGTGCTCGTCGGCGGTCGCCCTGGGCAGAACGGCGTGCTGAATGTCGCGAACCTTCATGTCAAACTCCTTGTCGCGCCCGAAGGGCTTATCAATATCGCGGCGATATTGTCCTATCTATAATACATTTTAATCGGTTTCGATCAACTCTATCAGTTCGCCGGCCGGCCCGGTCAGGACAAGCGAGCGCCGGCCGCCATAACAGGCCCCTTCCGATTGCGCCGCCGGGCCGTGCGCGAGCGCCGCATAAGGCGCCAGGCTGGCCACGTCGAAACTGACGATCGCGTTACCCGGAGGCAGATGGCCGTCGAGCCGGGGCCGCGGACCGGCAATCAGGCCCTTGCCGACCGGATATTCGTCGAGCTCGATCAGATTGCCGTGCTGCGCCATGCCGATCGCGCTGAGCGAAACGGCATGATCGGCGGAAAGATTCTGGGCGCGCTGCAGAACCGGCACCTTGCTCCGGCGGACCGGCCTTTCCCGCAGGCGGAAATGATCGACATACCAGCGCAGCATCGGATCGAAGTCCGCCCCGGCCGCAACAACGATGAAGGGCCGACCGACCAAGCCCGAAGGCCGCGGCAGGATAGACTCGTCCCGATCCCCGCTTTCCATGGTGAAATACAGGCATTCCCCGCCGGGACCGGCAACCTGCATCGCAACAATGGACGGCATGAACTGCAATGGGCTCGGACCGGCGAGATGCCGGAAGGGCGAGGCAGACAGGCGGTCCGCCAGCCGGTAGATATCGTCGACGATAATTTCGAAGGCCGTCCAGCCGAAGCTGGTCAGCGGCCGATATTCGGGCACGGCCGGCGCTTCGACAAGCCGCATGAACACATCGTCTTCATTTTCGGGAATCAGGGTGCGAAAAGCGGCGCCAGCAGCAGCGGGAGCACCCCAACGCCGGGCCAGCGCCGTATCGATCCGGCCACTTTCCACCACACGATACCCCAGCAGGTCGGTATAACAGGTTTCGGCGGCGGCGATATCCGGAACGCTCGCCGTCATCGTCCGGATACGCAACAATTCCGGTTGCGTGTCGCTGGTCCAGTCGTTCATTCACCCAATTCCCCGCAATGACGCTATCGCCATAGCGGATTATTTGTTATAAATCTATATCATTTAATGCGGGGCCGGAATGCCCGTCAGATAATCTGCGGCTCCATGCCGCGGGGAGAATTGAGATCGAGTCGAATCTGATACCGGTCGGGGCGGAACTGGGCCAGAATATGCTGCACCGGCCGTTCGTTGACATCGAGCACGGTCCGGCTGACCCTGAGGATCGGCGATCCTATGTCGATCTGGAGGCTGGCCGATACCGTGGCGTCCGCAAGCGTCGCGGAAATCGTCTGATGGGCCGCGCCGATCTGCGCGCCCGCATCCTCCAGCAAGGTCAGCATGGGCGTCGTTTTGAGCTTGGCGCGCGTCATCGCCTTGCCGAGATCGGACGGGATGTAGCTGACGAAATGGCCAAGCGGCGCACCGTCCAGCCAGCGATCGCGAACGACCCGCAGCACCGGGGTATCGGTCGGCAGGTCGAGCGCCTCGTCGATCGGCGGATGGGCGGGAACCATATCCACTTCGAGCAGCTTGACCTGCGTCGCCCGGCCAAAATTGAGCAACGATTCAAGCGCCTGTTCGATATTGCCCTGGATCGGCCGCGCCGGAGACCGGAAAATGACATGCGTGCCCACCCGGCGCTTGCGTTCGACAAGCTGGTTTTCGGCCAGCTCGTCAAGCGCGCGCCGCGCCGTGATGCGCGAGACGGCGAACTGTTTGGACAGTTCCTGCTCGGTCGGCAGCCGCGATCCGAAGGCCCGCTCCCCGCTCGTAATCTCCTCGCGCAATTGCAGGAATATCTGGTGGTACAGCGGGACAGCCTGCATGCGGTCTACAGCGCCACTGCTATCGGTCTTTCCGGTCACTGGTTCGATCCTCCCCTGTCGAAACGCATGCCGGACGCCAAGAATCGTCCCGCCGCGCGTTCATTGCGAATCTTTGCCGCCATTAACCCAAGAAGGAAAGCCACATGATCCCCCATAAACCGACTTTGAACACTGCCCTTGCCCGCACCGCGCTGGATGCGGCGATTATGACTGCCAAGGGCGACGGGCCGGCGATGAGCGTCGCCGTCGTCGACGAAGGCGGATATCCCCTCTGCCTGGAACGGATGGACGGCGCCGGCCTGATGACGGCGAAGGTGGCGGGCGAAAAAGCCCGGACCGCCGCCCTGCTGCGCGCGCCGAGCCGGGTGCTGGCCGATCGCGTCGCTACCGACCCGGCGCTGCTCAGCCTGACCGACTATCTGCCGATGGCCGGCGGCCTGCCGATCATGGCCGAAGGAAAATGTATCGGCGCCATCGGCGTGTCGGGCGGAACACCCGAGCAGGACGAACAGGTCGGCCGGGCCGGGCTTGCGGCGCTGCAGCTGGATTATTCTTCCTGATCCAAAGCGGGTGCAGGAAGCGCAAACAGAGCGCCGACCAGTCCACTGAACACAAGGAACCCGCCGGCCGCTAAAAAGGCCAGCGGCATACCCAGATGATTGGCCATCACGCCCCATGCCGCGCTGCCAAGCGCCACACCGCCAAAAGCCGTGGTCTGATAGATGGCCAGCACGCGCCCGACATGACTGCTGGCCACCGCCAGTTGCACCAAGATGTTGAAAGTGGACAGCGCCACCACCCATCCCGCCCCGGCAATGAAATGGGCGAATATCGCCACGGGTATCGATCGGGTCAGCCCAAGCAGGAACAGCGGCACGGCTACCGAGATCACGGCGAGGCCGATCAGCGCATCGGCCCCGAAACGCTTACGAATGGCGATGCTGGCCATTGCGCCGACCATCGCCCCGACACCGAAACAGGCAAAGAGCAGGCCGAGAAGCTGCGCGCCGCCCTCCAGCCGTATCGCCACCAGCGGCATGAAGGCCCATATGGCGGCGGCCCCGAAACCGAAGGCGAGCGTACGGAAAACAAGGTTGCGCACCGGCGCCTGGGCGAAGGCATAGCCAAAGCCTGCGCCCAGGGTGCGAACGAAATCGGGACGCGGCCCGCTTGGCCCGCCAGAGCCCTTCCATCGCAGGAGAACCGCGATCACGCCGCCATAGGACAAAGCGTTGATCGCAAAGGCGAAGCTGGCGCCGGCCACCGATACGACCGCCCCGCCGATGGCGGGGCCGACGCTGCGGGCGATATTGTTGCCGAATACATTGGTTGCAACGGCGGACGGGATCTGCCGACGCGGAACGATTTCGCCGACCGAGGCCTGCCACGCCGGGGCATGCAGGGCGGTACCGCAGCCAATCAGGAAGGTGAAACCCAAAAGCAGGGCCGGGGTCAGAAGATCGAGAAAGGCGCACAGGGCAAGGCCGACGGAAAGGACCAGCATCAAAAGCTGGGCGGTGAGCATAACAAGGCGCCTGTCGAACATGTCGGCCAGCGCGCCCGCCGCCACCGCGAACAGCATGATCGGCAGGTTCGCCGCCGTCTGGACCAGCGCCACCATCGCCGCCGAGGCGCTGAGCGCGGTCATGGTCCAGCTCGTCGCGACAATCTGGATGAAGCTGCCCAGCTGCGAGAAAACCGTTGTCGCCCAGATCGCCCGGAACAGGGGTATTTGCAATGGCCCCGGCCAGCGGGATACCGGCACGTTCACGCTCAGTGCATCTCCTCGCCGCCCGAAACATTCATGGCTTCGCCGGTGATGTAGCGGGCCTGCCCCGAGCACAGAAAGGCGCAGGCATTGGCGGTGTCTTCGACCTCACCGACGCGGCCCAGCGGGATGCGTCCGCGCATGGCCGCCAGATATTCCTCGACGGTCTGGCCGCGTTTCCTGGCCATATAGTCATTCTGCCAGGAGCCGAGACCCGTGGTCACATGGTTGGGACACACGGCGTTCACCGTGATCTGTTCGCCGCCATATTCGATGGCCGCCGACCGGGTCAGTCCGACAAGGCCGTGCTTGGAGGCGATATAGGAGGAGGTCAGCGCCGATCCCGATTTCGATCCGCGGCTGCCGATCGAAACGATCCGCCCCCGGCCCCAGCCCTTCTCGATCTCCTGCGTCTGCATCTGGCGGATCGCATATTTCATGGCGAAAAACGCGCCGCGCAGATTCACGTTGAGCACCGTATCCCACATATCCTGGGTCGCATCGACCAGCGGGCCGAACAGATAGCCGACACCGGCATTGTTCACGAAGATATCGAGTTTGCCATAGGTTTTTACGGCATGGGCGATGAGCGCCTCGACCTGGGCTTCCTCACGCATGTCGGCCTGGAAAGTGCTGATATCGGGGTTGATTGCGCGCAGCCCCTCGGCAACTTCGGCCATTTCCTCCGATGCGCCGACACCGTGCGCCGGGGCGAGATCCCCCTTGACCTCACCGAGATCGTGAATGACGAGCTTCACCCCGTCGGACGCCAGTTTGCGGGCGATCGCCTCGCCCAGGCCCTTGCGGCGCCCGGCGCCGGTGACGACGGCAACTTTTCCTTGCAGATCGGGATACATGCCCATTTTCCTTTCGTCAGATTTCCATGGCGAGGCGATAGCCCTCGCGCGTCGCGCTGAGCGGGATACGGGGAGCCCGGGCGTCGCCGATGCTGTGCAGCGCAACGCCTGCATCGCGCAGCGGGCCGGCCAGTGCGTCATCGGGAATGCGCGCCGTGGCATAGGTGAGGAACGCGACATCGCCGATCACGCCTGTCTCGCCGCTATAGACATTTTCATAGGCGATTTCGGCCTCTTCCAGCCGGGAGGTCGGCAGCGGACGCACCGAGGTCAGGATTGTCGCACCCTTGCGATAGAGCCGGTGATAGACCCCTTGGCGAACCACCAGCGCTTCATCGCTCGCCAGCCTTTCGCGGGGCGTGAGGATCGCCACCCGGTCGAACCGCTCCATCAGCAACTCAGCGGCGTCATAGACGAAGGCCGTGTTGTCCTCGTCATAGATGACCGCCGTGCCGGGCGTGTGCCCGCGATGATCGCGGAACAGTGCCGCAGCTTCGCGCAGATCCGGAACCAGGCCCTCGCCGCGCCATTCCTCCGGCAGGCAGGATGGCCATGCCGGTGTCGAACCGGTGGCCAATATGGCGATATCGGGCTCGAAGGCCAGGATGTCCTCTAGCGTCGCCGGACAGCCGAGACGCATTTCCGCGCCATGGCGGCGGGCGGCAAGTTGCTGATAGTCATAGATACTGCTGAGCCCTTCGCCGCCCGGAAGGTCGGCATGGAGACGCGTCTTGCCGCCCGGTTCTTCCGAGGCTCCGAAAATGCGGACCGTATGGCCACGCGCTGCTGCGACCCAACCCGCTTCCATCCCGGCGATCCCCGCCCCGATCACTGCAACGCGTTTGGGCTCGGGCGCGGGGGCCGGCTTCCAGTCGGCCTCGTCGGCTTCGCCGACCCGCGGATTGTTGTCGCACAGCAGCCCGCGGCCCGACGTGATCATATGCCAGCAGGTGTTGCAGGAAACGCAGTAGCGAATCTCGGCCTCGCGCCCCTGCTCCGCCTTGATCGGCCAGGCCGGATCGGTGACCAGCGGCCGGGCGAGCATGACAAGATCGGCAAGCCCGTCGCGGACGATCCGTTCGCCCTCGTTGGGATCGGTGATAAGCCCCAGCGCTCCAAGCGGCACGTCGGGCGCGGCCGCGCGACCCAGTCGATTGATAGCCTCCACATAAGGCGTGCGCGGCCCATGATTGTCCGGCAGATGGGTGTAGAGCGATTCCGAATGGCTGCCCCAGCAATAGGTGAGATAGTCCATCGCGCCGTCGCGGCGCAGCAGCGCCGTGATCGCCTCGGCCTCGTCGAGCCCGATACCGTTTTCGGAATAATCCTCGGCCGGCAATTTCGCGCCGATCAGGAAGTCGGCGCCGCACTCCGCGCGGATACCCTGCATCAGCAGCACCAGCAGCCGCGCGCGGCCCGCCAGATCGCCGCCGAATTCGTCTTCCCGGCGATTCGAACGGGCCGAGAGGAACTGGTGGAAGAGATGGCCATGGCCAGCCGATATCTCGACGCCGGCAAATCCGGCCTTCGCCAGCATCCCGCAGGACGCGACAAACTCGTCGATCATCCGGTGGATGGCGCCGGTGTCCAATACCTGCGGCACCGTCCAGCTGAGATCGTCGGGAAGGGCCGATGCCCCGCGCGCTTCGAGATTGCGGTGCCCGGCGCGAAATCCGCGACCATTGTCCTGCACCTGGCCGAGCATCAGGCCGCCCTCCCGGGCCACCGTTTCCGCCCAGCGGGGCAGACTCTCCGAATTGATCCCGGAGAGCACATGCGGGCGGGTGGACATTGTCTGCCAGCCCAGCATCGCCATCGGCTCGCTGACCAGCATCGCCGCGCCGCCCCGGGCCCGGCTTGCATAATAGGCGATCAGCCGCTCGGTGACATGGCCGCGATCGGCATAATGGGTCGATGTAGAGGCGTGGACGATACGGTTGCGGAGCGTTCGGCCACCGACCGTCAGAGGCGAGAAGAGATTGGGATAGGCGGACACCACGCTCAATCGGGTTCGTGAAACCGCATCACCCGCTTGAGGAACGCCTGGCTCCAGGCCGAACGTTCGGCCTCGCCATCGGCGTCGGGGCGATAGGCCTCGATCTCGTCCCGGCTTATGCTTCCCTTTTCGTCCAGCAGCCTTTCGATCGTATCGACGCGTTCGCGGAGCGCATTGGTCTCGGCCATCAGCTCGAGAAAGAAGGTCATCATCTGGTCGATCGCGGGATCGTCGAAAAAGCGGGATCGCGCGCCCTTGCTCGAGCGCGGCAGCTTCACGCCTGCATTTGGAGTTTCACCGGCACCGTCAGTCATGGAACCTCTTGCCCGAAAAATGGAAAACGGGCGGCATGATAACCGCCCGCTTCCCGGTATAGCATAGTATCAGAAGTCGTAACGCAACCGCGCCATCCAACGACCCGGCTCACTGAGATACGGGTAGATCAAGAACGACGTCATATAGAGATCGTCGAAGCAGTTGTTGCATTCCAGCCCGAGCGACCAGCCCGCTTCCGAACGCAGCGTAAGGCCTGCATTCACGACGCTGTGGCCCGGCTGATAGCCGCGCGGATCGTTCGAGGTCGAGACCCAGGTCGAGCTGATATAGTTCCAGTTCACCGAAGGCTGGAGCGAGAAGCCGTTGCCCAGCTCCCAATTGTAGCTGCCGCCCACCGTCGATGTGAAGGACGGCGCACGTGTGGGTTCCGCAATCTGCCCGGTCGGGGTGATGACGCTGAGATTGCAGGCGGTCACGTCGCCGGCAAGGCAATCCGCCTGCTGGGCCCGGGTGACACTGTTGATATTCTTGTAGCTCGCATCCTGGAGTCCGAACGACCAGAACAGGTTCAGCCCGGTGACCGGCGTCGTGGAGATTTCGGCCTCGATGCCATAATTTTCCATATCGGCGACATTGCGGGTCAGATAGGTGATCGAACCGGTGAGCGGGTTGAGACCGCCACCCGGCAACTGCTGGTCATAATCGGTGAAGTAGAAGCCGGTCAGGTTCACGGTCAGGCGACGGTCGAACCATTCGGACCGGACACCGCCCTCGAACGACCAGATCGTTTCCCGGGTGAAAGCAGCGGCATTGTCGGGCGAATAGGCCCGCGCATTCCAGCCGCCCGACTTGAAGCCACGGGTTGCCGAGGCGAAGAGCATCACATCGTCGGTCGCCTGATACTGGATCGCAAAACGCGGCGTCCACACGCGCGAGCGCTGTTCGGTGGGAATGCCCAGATCGATAAGATCCTGCGTGTCGAAGGGAACCGCCCGCGACGTCGGTGGAAGCGGATTCGCGTTAGGCGAGAATTCGATCGTCTTGCGCTCGTCCGTATAGCGAATGCCCGCCGTTAGCGTCAGTTCGGGCGTTGCATGCAGATCGCCCTGAATATAGCCGGCATAGGCCTCGGTATCATTGGACATGACGCGATCGCCGTTCCGGAAGGTCGGCCCGTTGATGATCGCAACCAGGTTCGCAAAGTCGGTCTCGTTGGTCTCGTTGATGTAATAGACGCCGGCGACATAATCGAGCACGCCGTCAAAAGCGCTACCGCTGAACTTGATTTCCTGGCTGAACTGGCCATGCCAGCTGTCGCTCGCGAGCGGAATGCCGGTTCCCGGACGGGCCGTGACGAGGT
>JBPOET010000440.1:0-2128 GCA_051251675.1 Parasphingopyxis sp.
GACAGGAGTCAGCCCTCATGTCCGAACCCACCCTCGATATTGTCGCCATCGGCAACGCCATTGTCGACGTGATCGCAAAGGCCGATGACGCGTTCATCGCCAGCGAAGGGCTGAGCAAAGGCGCCATGCAGCTCCTCTTCACGACCGAAGAGGCCGAAGCGCTCTACGCGAAGATGGGCCCCGGCGTGGAAGCCAGTGGCGGCTCCGCGGCCAACACCGTTGCCGGAATCGCGGCGCTGGGCGGCAAGACCGGTTTTATCGGCCAGGTGGCAGACGATCAGCTCGGCAGGGTTTTCAAGCATGATATCACAGCGCTCGGCGTCGCGTTCGACACTCCCGCCCGCGCCGGCGAACCGAAAACCGCGCGCTGCCTGATCCTCGTCACCCCCGATGGCGAGCGCACGATGAACACCTTTCTCGGTGCCTCGCAGCATCTGCCCGCCTCGGCGCTCGATACCGATCTGATCGAAAGCGGCGCGATCCTCTATCTCGAAGGCTATCTCTGGGATCCCGAGGAACCGCGCGCGGCGATGGACCAGGCGATCGACATCGCCCATGGCGCCGGACGGCGCGTCGCCTTCACCCTGTCCGACGGCTTTTGCGTCGACCGGCATCGGGACGGTTTTCAGGAGCTTCTCGACAAGGGCCGGATCGATATCCTGTTCGCCAATGAAGACGAGATCAAATCGCTGAACGAAACGCAGGATTTCGACGCCGCGGTGGAAGCCACGGCGGCCAAGACCCCGCTCCTTGTGGTTACGCGCAGCGAGAAGGGCGCGATCGCGGTGCAGGACGGCAAGCGTTTTGCGGTGACTGCGGAACCGATCGAGAAGGTTGTCGACGCGACGGGCGCCGGCGACCAGTTCGCCGCCGGCTTTCTGGTCGGACAGGCCGAAGGCCGCTCAATTGAGGACAGCCTGACCATGGGCGCCGTCTGCGCCGCAGAAGTGATCCAGCATTACGGCCCGCGGCCCGAAGCCGATATCAAGGCCCTGATCGCCAAACGGCTGGGATAGCGTTTGTCTGCGACGCCCGGCCCCATGGCCGAGCGTCGAAAGCCTGACTGTCGGAACCTAGCCGAGCAATGCGGGAAACAGGCCTGTCACGAGAATAACGGTGATAACGACCGGGCAGAGCCATCGTACCAGGAAACGCCACACCAGATGCGGCCGTCCACTCAACCCATTCTCGCTGTCGATCAGCTTCCTATCCGCAATCCAGCCGATGAAGAGCGAAACCAGAAGCGCCGATAATGGCAGCATTATCTTAGCGGTCAGCTCGTCGATAATACCGAAGACATTCTGTCCATCGAAGATCATGAAGCCAAGCGGCGTGAAATCGGCCTGACTATTGAACGAGAAGCTGGCCCAGGCCCCGATCGCAAAGGCGAGACCGCCCAATACTATGGCCGTAGCAGCCCGGCCCGTATTGAAACGCCGAATTGCCCAGGACACGGAAGCTTCCAGGAGCGCCACCGAGCTGGTCAGCGCGGCGAACAACACCATGATGAAGAACAGCAGGCCGATCAACGCCCCGCCGGGCATGGAATGAAAGGCGACGGGGAGATTGATGAACAACAACCCGAGTCCGCCCTCCACCTGCTCCTGGCCAGACAGGACGGCATCGACGGCCATCGGCGTCATCGCGCCGAAAACGATCGGAAAGATTGCAAGTCCGGCAATGATAGCCACCGATGTATCGGCGGTGGCGATCTGACCGGAGGTTTTCGCGAGATTGGTCTCTTTCGAGGCATAAGCGCCATAGGTGATCATCAGCGCCGAGCCCAAAGACATTGAGAACAGGGCCTGCCCCAGTGCCGACAGCTGCACCTGCGGATCGAGCAGGCGCTGCGGTTCGAAGGCGAAGACAAATTCGAGCGCTGCGGCAAAGGCGCCGTTAAACGCTCCATAAATTGTGATCGCCAGCAGCAGCAGAAAAAAGGACGGCATCAGCCAGATCGCCAGTTTTTCGATTCCGCTGTTCACGCCGCGCGCGACAACCAGGACGGTCACCGCCATAAATATGGCATGCATGGTGAGCATCGTTGTGCTGTTTTCGTGGAGAGCCGGAAGAATCGCCTGAATTTCGTCGGTGGAGCTGCCTGCAAGCGCGCCCGCAAATGGAGAAC
>JBPOET010000441.1:0-2126 GCA_051251675.1 Parasphingopyxis sp.
CGTCGAAAACATCGGCCATTCGTTCCTCCGTCGCATAGAAGCGTTACATCATTACCAAATGGCGCCGCTTTCGATAGCCGCCTTTTCCTCATCGGTCGTCTCGCGCCCCAGCACGGCATTGCGGTGCGGAAAGCGGCCGAATTTCGCGATCACCGCACGATGTGCCCGCGCATAGCCAAGCGAGCCTTCTCCCGAAAACGTCTCGAACAGGGCCAGGCAGCGATCCTGATCGGCCAAATCCTCGCTGTGCATGAACGGCATGTAGAAGAACTGGCGATGGCTCTCTTCATATTCGCTGTCGAAGCCCCGGGCTATTGCGGCGTTCGCTATGGCGCGGGCCAATGGGTCGCACGAAAAAGCCCGCGGATCGTCACGGAACATATTGCGTGAAAATTGATCGAACAGGACAACGGCAGCCAGTGCCGTATCGCCATTGTCCATAAAGCTATCGGTCGGTTCGCCTTGCCGGCCTTCCCAGTCGCCAAGAAAGCGCTCGCGCATCGCAGCATCGACAGCATCGTCCTTCCGATACCAGTCCTTCGGCGTCAGCTCGGCAAACCAGAATGCGAGGATACCCCGCGCCCATGCCGGAACGGTGTTCACCCCGCCGTTCCGCCAACCGTCAGCCCGTCGACCAGCAGGGTCGGCTGTCCGACACCCGCCGGAATCGACTGGCCGGCCTTGCCGCAGATGCCGATGCCTTCGTCGAGCTCCAGATCGTTGCCAATCGCCGCGACCTTGGTGAGCACGGTCGGGCCGTCGCCGATCAGCGTCGCGCCCTTGATCGGCGCGCCGATCTTGCCATTCTTCACCCGGTACGCCTCGGTACAGCTGAACACGAATTTGCCGCTTGTGATATCGACCTGGCCGCCGCCGAAGCTCTTGGCGAAGATGCCGTCCTTGACCCGGCTCATAATTTCCGCCGGATCGTCATTCCCGGCGCGCATGAACGTGTTCGTCATGCGCGGCATCGGTGCATGGGCGAAACTTTCACGGCGGCCGTTGCCCGTCGCCGGCACGCCCATGAGCCGGGCATTCATCCGGTCCTGCATATAGCCGGCGAGAATCCCGTCTTCGATCAACACCGTTTCCTGGGTCGGCGTACCCTCATCGTCGATCGAAAGCGAACCACGGCGATCCACAATCGATCCGTCGTCGACAACCGTGACGCCCGGGGCCGCAACCCGCTCGCCGATCCGGCCGGAGAAAGCCGATGTGCCCTTGCGGTTGAAATCGCCCTCCAGGCCGTGGCCGATCGCCTCGTGCAGCAGCACGCCCGGCCAGCCCGGGCCGAGCACGACCGTCATTTCACCCGCCGGGGCAGGCTCCGACCCGAGATTGACGACAGCCTGGGCCAGTGCTTCGTCGATCGCGCGGTTCCAATTGGCCGGCTCGAACAGCCGGTCATAGAGATAACGTCCACCCATACCGAAAAACCCGGTTTCGCGGCGCCCGTTCTCCTCGACGACGATCGACACATTCATACGGACGAGCGGGCGAATGTCGGTCGCGACATAGCCGTCGGGGCGGACGATCTCGACCACGCTCCACGAACCGGAAATCCCCGCCGTAACCTGCACCACGCGCGGATCGCGGGCCCGCGCGGCTGCATCGATCTGCTGGCACAGCGCAACCTTCTCGGCAAAGGGCACAAGCGTGAGCGGATCGCTATCGGTGTAGAGATGTCGGTTGGTCGGACGCGGCGGCGCCTGGCGCGGCTGGTTCGCCGGATCGAGCAGGCTCATGGTTTCGCCCGCGCGCAGGATCGCCGCCTCGCTGATTTCATTGGCATGGGCAAAGGCTGTGGTCTCGCCGGATACACCGCGCAGGCCGAAACCCGCCTCGGTGCTGTAGTCGGCGGTCTTCAGGCGCCCGTCGTCGAAAGCAAAGGCTTCGCTTGCGCTATATTGCAGATAAAGCTCGCCATCATCGGCGGTTTTCAGGATCTCCGCCGCAAGCGATTGCGCGCGATCGGGATCAAGCGCATCCGGGCGGTAGAGGAACGAGCGGGGGTCGGAAGCTGATGTCATGCTTGCCGATATAAGGCCATTAAGCGGCGGATACACCCTCGTCCGACCGATTTTCGCCGGCAACGATATCGGCCGGCCCGCCGATCAGCACAAAGC
>JBPOET010000442.1:0-2123 GCA_051251675.1 Parasphingopyxis sp.
CAGTACGGCATGCCGAAGCGCCTGCGGGCCGCATTGACCCAGCGATTAAGCGCCATAAGTGTTGTATAGGCAAAATCCCCGACATGGGCGAGCCAGCGATGCGAGAGCATGATCGCGTCGAATTCGTCGCCATGCAGAACGAGCAGACGCCGGCCATCGGCGGTTTCATGGATCGCCTTGCGCCGGATTTCTACCTTGCCGAAATCGAGGCCGGTGAACTGGCGGAACATCTCGTCGTGATTTCCGGGGATATAGACGATCCGCGTGCCGCGCCGCGCGCGTTTCAGCACACGCCAGATCACGTCATTATGCCCGGGCGGCCAGAAGAACTTCTTCTTCATTCGCCAGCCGTCGATAATATCGCCGACCAGATACATGGTCTCGCTATCCGTATTGTCGAGAAAATCGATCAGCAGTTCGGCGTTACAGCCTTTGGTGCCGAGATGGATATCGGACACCCAGATGGTGCGAAAACGCCGGCGTCGCCGGTCGGGCTCCGGCCCGGAAACCTGCCGGTTCGAAAGATTGAAAATCGCCGCGTCTTTGAGAAAATCCTGCGGGGCATCCATGACAAACCTCATCGGTCGTTCCGCCTGGAAGCCTATGGCGATTCATTGTTACAGCTAAACGACGGGCCGGAATTTTTTCGGATGCGCCAGGCAGTCCGCGCGTTTGCCGGCTCCATCGGGCCCTTGCCATAAGGCAAGCGCCCGCCTTGCCCCTCAGATTTCGAGAATGATCTTTCCGATATGAGCGCCCGCTTCCATTCGGGCATGGGCCGCGGCGGCATCGATCAACGGGAAGCTCTGGTCCATCACGGGACGCAGCTTGCCCTGTTCGACGAAGGGCCAGGCGTTGCGTTCGATCTCATCGGCGAGAAGGCCTTTGAACTCCACCGAACGCGCCCGCAATGTCGATCCGGTGAGCATCAGGCGCTTGCTCATCACCTGCGCCATGTTGATGGTCGCTTCGAGCCCGCCCTGAACCGCAATCGTCACATGGCGACCATCTTCCTTCAGGCACTGGAGATTGCGCGCGACATAATCGCCGGCGACCATGTCGATGACGATCTCGACGCCGGCGCCGTCGGTGATCCGCTTCACCTCTTCGACGAAATCCCGGGATTTATAGTTGATTGCATGCGCCGCGCCGATCTCCAGCGCCGCAGCACATTTTTCGTCGCTGCCACAGGTCACGATCACGGTCAGGTTGAACAGCTTGCCCAGCATGATCGCCATAGAACCGATCCCGCTCGTGCCGCCATGGATCAATACGGTCTCGCCCTCGCGCGCATAGGCGCGCTCGAACAGATTATGCCAGACGGTGAACAGCGTTTCGGGAAGCGCCGCCGCCTCCTGTATCGACAGCGCTTCGGGGACGCCGAGGCACTGGACAATGGGCGCGGTGCAATATTCGGCATAGCCGCCGCCGGAAACCAGTGCGCACACCTGCTGGCCCAGCACCGCATCTTCCACGCCTTCGCCAAGGGCAACAATCTGGCCGGCGATTTCCAGTCCAGGGATGGAAGGCGCGCCCGGCGGCGGCGGGTAAAAGCCCTTGCGCTGGACTATATCGGGCCGGTTGACCCCTGCTGCCGCCACTTTCACGAGCACTTCGCCGGGATTTGGTTGGGGCACGGGCCGGGCGACGGCCTGCAGAACCTCCGGTCCACCCGGATTTTCCATATCGATAGCAGTCATTTGATCTGGCACCGCGGCCATGTTTATCCCCTGTCCATGTACGCGAATTTGAGCGGCCATATTGACAGCCGGGGGTCGAGCGTCAACGTTACAGTCATGGATTTGGACGAACTTTTCGCCAAAACGCCCGGCGATCCTCTCACGCTATTGTGCAAGGAGGATCTCGACCCATATTCCGTTGAGGAACTGGAAACGCGAATTGGCGCGCTTGAGGGCGAAATTGCCCGGGTAAAGGCCAAGCTGGACGGCGCGATCACCCATCGCAAAGCGGCGGACGAGCTGTTCAAACGATGAGGCAGTGGACGGAAACGTCGCCCGGACCGGCGGACTTTCGGCCTTTTCCCGCCAAAAATATTCCTTTTGTTAACTTTTTCGTTAACCATTCCCATATAGGATATACCGCGTCTCAGCTGTGTAGAGACC
>JBPOET010000443.1:0-2122 GCA_051251675.1 Parasphingopyxis sp.
GAGCACATGCGGTCCCGGCGTTTCGTTTCGCCATTGGGCCACATATTCATGAAGCTCAGCAACCCAGGGGTCGAAGCTTTCGGTATGGCCGACCGTAGGATCGGTCAGAAACCTCCCCGAGCCCGATTGTCCGCGCCAGTCAAAGCCCGTGAGATTCCAGCCGGCGTCGTGCCATTCGGCCAGGCTTTCGAGATATTTTTCAAAAATATCGCCGCGGCCCGTCTGGAAAACCATACTCCCCCGAACCGGTCGATCATCGGGCACAGGCCAGGTCCAGCGCCGATTATCCCAGCCATCGCGGGTGCTCCAGCGATCCAGAATCATCCCATCGGGATAGGCGCGGCGGTTAACTTGGTATTTTTTCATAGTTGCTGGTTACGGTTTAGAAAGCAGTAAGCCTTAGGGCCATCCCCTATGACAGGGGTAATACCATTTTATTCGATCGGGTTGCTGGTCCCGGCGCTGCTGTATGCAGCCTATGGCGACTGGCTGCGCCGCGACATTCCAAACACGCTGAACGCCGCCATCGCGCTGACCGCACCGCTATACTGGTGGGCCGCCGGTTTTTCTCTCTGGCCGGAGATTGCGATCATAGTCGGGCTGGCTCTCGCCTTGTTCCTTCTCTTCACATTCGCCTTTGCAATCGGCGCAATGGGCGGCGGCGACGTCAAGATGATCGGCGCGCTCGCCCTTTGGATGACGCCGTTGCAGCTCCCGGTCATGCTGACTGTGATGGCGCTGTCCGGCGGCGCGCTGACCATCGCCATGATGATCCACCATCGCTGGACCGGGAAAACGGAAAAGCCCGAAATTCCATACGGGATCGCGATCGCCATCGGCGGGCTCTGGGTGGTGATGAACGAGATTTTAACCATTGGGGCCGTAACAAACTAACTGGCCAAGAAAAGCCTGACAGGAGGCAAAGACCGTCATGGATGCACGTAAAGTCATTTTGCTCGTAGGCGCACTGCTTATCGCAGTCGTTACCGCCTTTATGGCGCGCAGCATGTTTATGGGCAGCAGCACACCGCCTGCCGTCGCAGCCGAGGCCCCGCAAGGGCCGATGGTGCTCGTCGCAACGCGCGCCCTCCCCGTCGGCACAATCATCAATCAGGATAGCTTTCGCTATCAGCCATGGCCGGAGGAGCTGATTGAGGGAACCTATTTCATTCGCGATGAATCGAATATCGACGATCTGCTCGGTACGGTCGTTCGCAACGATATCACCGCTGGCCAGCCCATCACACAGGGTTCGCTGGTTCGTCCCGGCGATCGCGGCTTCCTCGCCGCTGCGCTTGGCCCGGGCATGCGCGCCGTCACCGTACCGGTTTCGGTACAGAGCGGCGTGGCCGGCTTCGTATTCCCGGGCGACCGGGTCGATCTGGTCCTGACACAGGAAGTCGAAGGCGGTGGCGATGGGCCTCCCTTGCACGCCTCGGAAACCATTATCCGCAACTTGCGGATCCTGGCTGCCGATCAGCGCACAACCACCGAAACGGATGAGAATGGCGACAGCCGGGTTCAGGTTTCGAACACGGTGACCGTTGAAACGACGCCGCGCATTGCAGAGAAAATCGCAGTCGCGCAGACGATCGGCCAGCTTTCCCTCTCGCTCCGTTCGATCGCCGACAATACGGCAGAGCTTGAGCGCGCGATTGCCGCAGGCGAAGTCGACATGCCGGACAGCGATGATCCGGAAGCCGAGCGCCGCATGCTGATCGAAGTGGCCCAGCGTCCGATCGATACGGACACCACCTATGTAACTGGCGGAGACGTCTCGCGCTTCCAGCGCCGCACGGTTCCCGCACAGGGCGCCGACAATAGCGGCCCGGGCGACACTGCGGCCCAGATGGCCGCTGCGATGATCTCGGCCGCCACTGGCAATCCAATGCCTGCCGCACCTGCCGGACGCCCGGCCGGACCGTCGGTTCGCGTCGCCCGTGGCAACTCTGTCACCCATGTAGAGGTTGGGGGTAATTAAGATGACCATCACACGCAAAACGCGCTTCCATGCACTTGCTGCCGTTGCAGCGACTGCCCTCGTCGCCAGCCTCAGCGTGCCGATTGCGGCACCGGCCCAGGCGCAGGCGGTTGCCCGTCCCCAGCCGACGGACAATCTGAC
>JBPOET010000444.1:0-2117 GCA_051251675.1 Parasphingopyxis sp.
CGGCTGGCTCGGCCGCAAGACGGGCAAGGGCTTTTACGATTATTCGGGCGATACGCCCAAGCCGACGCGGTAGGGGAGCCCGATCATGGCTGGTGAGATACGCGATTTCGAAATCGGCATAGATCAGACGGAGTTGGACGATCTCAACAACCGCCTGGCCAATACCCGTTTCCCCGAAAAGGAAACGGTCGACGACTGGGATCAGGGCATTCCGCTCGCCTATGTTCGCGAACTCGCTGATTACTGGCGCGACAGTTATGACTGGCGGCGCTGCGAGGCGGCGCTCAACGCATACCCGAACCACCTGATCGAGATTGACGGCGTCGATATCCATTTTCTGCACATTCGTTCGCCCGAGGCCGGCGCGCGGCCGCTCATCCTCAGCCATGGCTGGCCGGGGTCGGTGCTCGAATTCATGGACGCGATCGGGCCGCTCAGCGATCCGGTCGCCCATGGCGGCAAGGCGCAGGACGCCTTTCATCTCGTGATTCCCTCGCTGCCGGGATACGGCTTTTCGGGCAAACCCGCCGAAACCGGCTGGTCGGTGGAGAAGATCGCCGAGAGCTGGCACGAGCTCATGACCGCGCTCGGCTATGACGCCTGGTATGCGCAGGGCGGCGACTGGGGGGCGATGGTGACATCGGCGATCGGTGCCCAGAACAGGGGAGGCTGCAAGGGCATTCACCTCAACATGCTGGTTGCCGCCCCGCCGCCCGAGGTGATGCAGAGCCCGACCGATCTGGAAAAAGCGGCCATGGCGCGGCTGGCGCTGTACCGCGAAAAGGGCGGCGGATATTCCGCGCAGCAACGCACCAAGCCGCAGACTCTCGGCTATGCGCTGGCCGATTCTCCCACCGGCCAGATGGCGTGGATTGTCGAGAAGTTCCACCAATGGTCTGACTGCGATGGCCATCCGGAAAATGTCTTCAGCCGCGATCATCTGCTCGACAATGTGATGCTTTACTGGCTCAACAATGCCGGGGCCTCGTCCGCCCGGCTCTATTGGCACAGCTTCGCACGGCCTGATCTTTCTCCGGTGACCATTCCGAGCGGATACAGCCTGTTCCCGCACGAGATCATGCGCGGATCGCGGCGGTGGGCGGAATCGCGTTTCACCGATCTTGTCTATTGGAACAGCTGCGAGCGCGGCGGGCATTTCGCGGCGATGGAGCGGCCCGAACTTTTCGTCGACGAAGTCCGCGCCTGTTTCCGCCAGATGACGCTTTAGCGGTTGCGCTTTACTTTGCTGCCCTTGCGCCTTTAGGCAGTCCCGCATGACCGACGATCATTCCCCAGACCCGGCCCAGCTGGCCAAAGCCGAAACGCTTGTCGAGGCCTTGCCCTATCTGCAACGCTTTGCCGGGGCGACTTTTGTCGTCAAATATGGCGGCCATGCGATGGGCGATGCCAAGGCAGCCCGCGAATTTGCCGAGGATGTGGTGCTGCTGAAAGCAGTGGGGATCAATCCGGTCGTCGTTCATGGCGGTGGCCCGCAGATCGGCGCGATGCTCAAGAAACTGGGCGTCGAGAGCGAATTTATCGACGGCCTTCGGGTTACCGATGCCGAGACCGCACAGATTGCCGAAATGGTCCTGTCGGGCGCGATCAACAAGGAACTGGTCAGCTGGATCGGCCAGGCCGGCGGCCGGGCGATCGGCATTTCGGGCAAGGATGGCGGCTTTGTCCGCGCGGAAAAGGTCAAGCGCACCGTCCGCGATCCGGAAAGCCTGATAGAAAAAGCGGTGGATCTCGGTTTTGTCGGCGAGCCGGCAACGATCGACCGTTCGGTCCTCGATACGATTTCCAATTCCGGGATGATCCCGGTGGTTGCACCCGTCGGCGTCGATGCCGACGGACAGACCTATAATATCAACGCCGACACGATGGCCGGCGCCGTGGCCAGCGCGATGGATGCGGCGCGCCTGTTCCTGCTTACCGATGTCGCCGGCGTGCTGGACAAGCAGGGCGTGCTCCTGACCGACCTGTCTCCGGCGATGATCGCCGAACTCCAGTCGGACGGAACGGTATCGGGTGGCATGATCCCCAAACTGGAAACCTGCGTGTCCGCCGTGAAGGGCGGCGTTGAGGCGGCGGTCGTGCTCGACGGGCGCATCCCG
>JBPOET010000445.1:0-2115 GCA_051251675.1 Parasphingopyxis sp.
GTAGATATACCGACCATTCGCCCGCACATTCTGTCCATGACGTCGATCAGCAAACAGGTGATGATGCTGGTCTTTGTTACCTGCTCGGACGGCATCACAGGAATGGGGGAAGGCACAACGATCGGCGGCCTGAGTTATAGCGACGAAAGCCCCGAGGGCATGAAACTGGCCATTGACCGATATTGCGAACCGCTTTTGCGCGGGCAGGACGTACGGGTTCCCGCCGCTGCCATGGCCATCGTCCGCCAGCATGTCGTGGGCAACCACTTCGCCAAAAATGCGTTGGAAACTGCCCTGCTCGACGCAGCGGCGAAGCGCGCTGAACTCCCCCTTTCGGAGCTGCTGGGCGGCCGTGTACGCGGGCATTTGCCTGTCCTGTGGACGCTGGCGAGCGGCAGCACGGAACGCGATATCGAAGAAGCCGAGGCGATGATTGAAACCGGCCGGCACAACGTATTCAAGCTGAAAATCGGCAAGCGCGCCCTGTCGGACGATATCGCCCATGTCTCGGCGATCAAGCGTGCACTGGGCGACCGGGCATCGCTAAGGGTAGACATAAACCAGGCTTGGGATGAACCACAGGCCCTGCGCGGCGCGGAGATGCTGGCCGATGCCGGCGCCGACCTGATCGAGCAGCCGTTGCACCGGGGCAACCGGACCGGTCTGCGCCGACTCGCTCGGCGCTCGCCCCTCCCGATCATGGCGGACGAGGTGTTGCACGGGCCCGGTGACGCCCTGGATATCGCAAGAACCGGTGGGGCGCAGGCTTTTTCCGTAAAACCGGCGCAGGCCGGCGGACTTTTTGCCGCAGGGCAAATCGCCGCGATCGCGTCTGCCGGACATATCGGAATCTATGGCGGCACGATGCTTGAAGGAGCGATCGGCACCATGGCTTCCGCCCAGCTTTTCAGCACGTTCGATACATTGGAATGGGGCACCGAACTGTTCGGTCCGCTGCTCCAGTCCGAGAGCATTCTCGCGACCCCGCTCGCCTATCGCAATTTCGGGCTGGAGTTACCCGAAAGTCCCGGGTTGGGCATCGCGCTCGACATGGAGAAGGCCAGACGGTTCCGCCGGGACGAACCCGTCAGAACCGTCGTCGGCCCACGCGCGAAGGAGGAAAGCTGATGCTCTTCATGGTTCATATGGACGTCAACGTGCCGCACGCCGTCGATGCCGAGGAATTCGAACAGCTCAAGGCGGTCGAAAAGGCGCGGGCCGAAGAGTTGCAGCGATCCGGCAAGTGGCGCCATTTGTGGCGCATTGCCGGCCAGTATGCGAATGTCAGCATATTCGACGTCGAGGACGCGGCCGAATTGCATGAGATCATGCTGAGCCTGCCTCTCTTTCCATTCATGACGACCGAAGTGACGGCATTGTGCCGCCATCCGTCTGCTATCAACGAAAAATGACCATCATCAGGAGGATGCCATGACCGATATTGTCCAATCGAAAGAAGTTCAGAACCTGCTCGATCGCGCCGCGGGAATCGGCGGTGATGGTGGCAATTCCCGCCTCAAAACGATCCTTCGTGACACGCTGGAGTCGCTGATGACGATCATTGAAAAGCATGACATCAGCGAGGACGAGTTTTGGGCGGCATTGCGGTTCATGCAGGATGGCGTCGACGAATATGGTCTGATCGCTCCAGGTCTGGGGATCGAACATTTCCTCGATCTCCACATGGACGCGAAGGATGCTGAAGCAGGTCTGACCGGCGGAACGCCCCGGACGATCGAGGGGCCATTATATGTCGCCGGCGCGCCGCTGGTGAATGGCGATGTCAGCAAGACCAACGATGTCAATCTCACCACCGATCCCGACGACACCGAGACGCTGACAATGTCCGGCCGGATCACCGGACCCGACGGCGAGCCGGTCAAGGACGCCATTCTCCATGTCTGGCACGCCAATTCCAAGGGCTTCTATTCCCATTTCGACCCAACCGGAGAGCAGAGCGCGTTCAACAATCGCCGGCGGATCAAGCTTGGAGCCGATGGTCGCTATTCCTTCCGCTCAAAGATGCCGTGCGGATATTCGGTTCCACCCGGAGGTGCGTCTGACCGCCTGATGCAGGCGTTGGGGCGCCACGGGGACCGGCCGGCCCATGTGCAT
>JBPOET010000446.1:0-2104 GCA_051251675.1 Parasphingopyxis sp.
GAATAGAGCGGCCGCGCGGCTTCCGTCAGCGCGGTCATCGCATCGCGCCAGGGGCCCGGGCCGTGGCTGATCCGGGCGACACCCAGCTCGGCGAGCCGCTTATGGTCCGGCATGGCGTCGAACATCATCGCATTGACCGGCAGCGGACAGGCTTCGCACAGCGCGGCGATCTCGCTCTCATCGGTCAGCCCGGGCGCGAAAAAGCCGCTGGCGCCGGCATCGGCATAGGCCCTAGCGCGGGTAACCGCTTCATCGAACCGGGCTTCTTCGGCGACGGTCTGGCGACCGGCGCCCAGCCACATGTCCGTGCGCGCATTGATGAAGAAATCCACACCCGCACTCTCCGCCACAGTGCGGATTGCGGCAATGCGTTCGGCTTGCAGTTCGACAGGATGGAGACCTTTGCCGCCGATCACCTGATCCTCGAAATTGATGCCGATAGCGCCGGTTTCGATGATCGCGTTGGCATGGACGGCGACAAGCACGGGCTCCACCGCATAGCCGCCCTCGAAATCCACGGTCAGCGGCAGGTCCACCGCCTCGACGATCCGCTCCGCATTGGTCAGCGCCTGCTGCATCGGCAGCGATTCCGCGTCGCTATAGCCGCGCGCCCCGGCGACCGAGGCGCTGCCCGTCGCCAGCGCCTTTGCGCCTGCCTTGGCCACGGCGAGCGCGCTGCCCGCGTCCCAGATATTGAACAGGATCAGGGGGTCGCCCGGAACATGCAGGGCGTGAAAGGCGCGGGCGCGGTCTTGCTGTTCGGTCATGGATGTCGTCTCCCTACGCTCTGTTCTAGCGGCTCAGGCCGGGCGCGTCCCCCCGTTTTTTGCGGTGAAGGCAGGGGGACACCGAAGTCTGCAATCGGGTGCAGTACGCGCAGTCGGACTGTCCATGATGGGTAGGAAGCTGATGGTGGCGCACAGTTTGCAGGAGTGTCCGTTCCCGGGCCGGAGCTGAACATGACAGTTGGATCTCATTTTTTGGGCGCACCGGGATTTACCCAATACGCGACGTTCTTCGCCGACCGGTCTGAATCAGCTCTGGTGTTTTTGGGTTCTGGATTGCTCTAGCGGTGCTTTCCGGGGGGGCGGTATGAAAATCACGACGATCAACCAAGCGTTCAGGGGGCAAAGAGGATTTCTGCTCACCTCGATTGAAACCGCCGAACGCGACTATGAAAGGCCTACGCGACCAGATGGGTGGTATATTGAAACCATCGATTTCGAAGGCGGGCAATTGCGAAATGTTTCAACCGGCCGGTGGGCAAGACGCAATAATGATGGGCGGTGCGACATCTTCCGCGTGTGGCAAGTGTCCGATGAAGCCCATCAAATTTTCGATGAGCTCAATGATGTCCTGATTACGATTTATCCGAGCCGCATGCTCATGACCATCGTGCGACGGCAATCTGAACCCAATCCTTATGAAGAATTTGCGCTGATCGAAGAGACACGCTGCGTTTCAAGCACAGTCTAGCCGTTGGCTTTTTGCTTGAAGGCCGCCGCCGATACCAGCTCAGACCGGCCCGTGCGTGAAGCGGGACAGGCGAGTATGGCTTTCTCCACAAAAGGCGACGTCATCGCTCGCAACAATGTCGTATAATCGATCCCGAACGCCAGTTCGTCGCCGATCATAGGCATGGAGCCGCCGGTATCGAGGATAAGATGATCGCTGCTGGCGGCCAGGATCGTCATGCCGGCAGGTGGAACCAGCCCTGCAGGGTCGCAGTCCTGTCGCCCCAGAGCGAGGATCGCCTGCGAAATCTCTCCGCGATCTGCGACTTTGCCGATCTCGCCGAATGCGTTTTGCGCTATATGGCCCCAAGGCTGGGTTGGCTTGCGTTTCGCTTCAATAATTTCAGCGACGAGCCTGAATGCGTCATTATGAAGGCCGGCAATCGGGTTACGGTTCAGGGCCTCGCGGCCGAAAAGGATCGCCTCACCAAGCCGCAGGTCGTTGATCCGGCCATGATCCTCGACTTTGAAGGCCCAATCGATATTCGCCGAATTGCCGCCCGAAACGATGGCAAGCGTGAGGGAAAATGTCTCCTCGATCGCTCCGACGAGAGCCGATAATGCCGCCATGTTGACGGCATCGGGCGTTG
>JBPOET010000447.1:0-2103 GCA_051251675.1 Parasphingopyxis sp.
GGCCCCTCCCTTGAAAGGGAGGGGTGAATTGTTCCCGCTCATCGTCCCATCCAGTCCATAAAGCCGAAGCGCACGGCGAGGCCCAACAATATAAGCGCCAGCAGCCCCTTGGCGATCCAGCCAAACGCCGTGCGCAGGGCCCCGCGCCGGGCGATCCGCCAGGCACCGAGCAGTTCGCGCAGCTCGTCCAGATCCTTGCGCGCATGGGTGTCCGACAGGTCGAGTTTGTGGAGCGCATGGGTTGCGCCCAGCTCGCTCGCCTCCTCGACGATCGCGCGCACCGTCACAAGATCGCTGCCCCGATCGGCCAACTGCGCGACCAGCCGGGCGAGCATGTCTTCGTTTTCAGTCATGTCGGATATCCAAAAAAAGACAGTTTCAAACATGAGCGTCACCCCGGACTTGATCCGGGGTTCAGGGCGGCAAGAGACGTTGCCTGTGGCTCTGGATTCCGGATCAAGCCCGGAATGACGATGGAAATTGAATTTCGTTTAACGGCTTAGCCGATCCCCAGCATCGCGCGCTTCTCTTCGGGCGAAAGGAAGTCGGCGGCACTGACCTGCGCCCATAATTTCTCCCGGTCCTCGGAAAGCGCAGGCACCTTGTCGAGATCGACCGACAGCACGGCATCGGGCCACCAGTGCGCCAGTCCCTGCGCGATGCCGCTGAGGATCTTGTCCGCCAGCGGCAGCACGCCCAGCCGCCAGAGCGCCCGGTTGGCCTCGCGATAATTGGCGTAGCTATTATCGCCGGGCAGACCGAGCAGCATAGGCGGCGCGCCGAAGGCCAGCGCGATTTCCCGTGCCGCCGCCGCCTTCAGCCCGACAAAATCCATGTCCGCCGGGGTCAGGCTCATCGCCTGCCATGTCAGCCCGCCTTCGAGCAGCATCGGGCGTCCGGCGTTCGCCGCGCCCGCAAAGCCGGCCTCCATCTCCTCTTTCAGTCGCTCGAACTGTTGGCCGGACAGCGCCGCGCCCGGCTCGCCCGGATCGTAAACGAGCGCGCCGGAGGGCCGCGCCGCATTGTCGAGCAACGCCTTGTTCCATTTCGTCGCCGCATTGTGGATCGCGATCGCGCCCGCCGCCGCGCCCAATGCCCCCAGCCCGTAATGATCGTCCAGCGGATGATGCGCGCGGATATGGACGAGGCCGGGATGGCCGAGCCCGTCCTTCGCCTCGATCCGCATCGTCTTCTCGCCAACCCGGTACAGATAGGCGCCCGGCCAACCCTGTGTATCGGGCTCCACCGTCACCCGTTCGGGACGCAAGGCGAACAGCTCAGCAGGCGCGCCCTCCGCATCGCAGAGGATCTGGATATAGGCGTTGCCGTGGAGCAGCAGATGCACGGCCGCCGTCTCGATCAGGGACTGGCCGGCGGAGCTTCTATTGCACAGCGCCAGCCCACGCTTGTCGCCCGCAAGAGGCGCCGCATCCGCGCTTTCCGACACGAGGCGGACGGCCCGCTGGGCGACCGGATTTTCGACATAGCCGCTGCGCACCTGCGCCTCGTAACCGCGCGGCCAGTCGCCCAAAGATACGGTGCCCCAGGGCGCGCGCAGCAATGCCGGGCGCACAGCAGCGCCCCCCGATTTTCGTCCGAAGAGTTTCATAAGATTGACTTTCTCAGGCTGTTCTATTCAAAGCTGGAAGTTGCAACACCGCATTCCGCCGCTGTGGCGACACCCCGGGAGAATTCACAAATGATGCGCGTATCCAAACTGTTCGCGGTAGGGCTTGCCTGCCTGGCAATGCCCGTCGCCGCCGACACAGCCGAAGATGCGCCGCTCGTGCCGCTCGACAATGGCTGGATCTTTGGCGAGGCCGGCAACAACTGCGTCGCCCGCTACCAGCGCGACGATGGCGGCTATGCAATGCTCGCGCTCACCAAATGGAACGATATGTCGGACAGCCTGATCTATTGGCGGCCCGGGCTGGAGCCGATGGCCGATCCCGAACCGCCCGAATCCTCTTCCGACGAAGTTTTCGAAGCCTGGGAAGAACAGGCCTCCAGCGGCTGGGGCGTCGGCCTCGAAGTCGACGGCGTACCCTACCATCTCGCAACCATGATTTCCGACAGCCGGTCGATCGAGGACCCGGACCGCAC
>JBPOET010000448.1:0-2090 GCA_051251675.1 Parasphingopyxis sp.
CCCCACAGCATATCTGCGTGCGCAATCCCACGCGCCTATTGCAGATCCACCATGCCGGCATCGCCTGTCAGCGCCGTGTGTTGAGCGATAGTCAGCGATCGGTAAGCATTCGGTACGAATGCCCGGGCGCAGGTTGGGGGCAGACGACCATCAATGTCGAAACGCCGCGTCTCGCCCGGATAGATACCCAGGGAATCGAGAGCGGCAGACCATTTCACAATGTGTATGAAGCCCGCCGCACAGGCGACTGCTGAAACAGTTTCCATCGGCCGTTAACCGGCTGTTTACCATCTTCGGTTAACAATATGGCAGTGTCTTTCGTCGGACATTACTTCCTCCCTAGCGGGTCTCATGGCCCTGACCTGGCCGTCCTTCGGGGCGGTCTTTTATTTCCGGCAAAGCTTGCACCGGCCCGCTTGCGGGCATAGCTGCATCGCCGATGGCTCATGACACTTCCAACTATGCGGTGCTGCTGCTTTCCGGCGGCCTCGACTCGATGGTGACGGGCGGCCTTGCGCGCGAGGCCGGTTACCGGCTGTTTGCGCTGACGATAGATTATAACCAGCGCCACCGCATTGAGTTGGAGGCAGCGGCGAATGTCGCGGCCGCGCTCGAGGTAGAACGCCACATTGTCATGCCGCTCGACCTGTCGAAGTTCGGAGGTTCGGCGCTGACGGCCGATATCGATGTTCCGAAAACCGGTGTGGGCGACGATATTCCCGTAACCTATGTTCCCGCGCGCAACACGATCTTCCTGTCGCTTTGCCTTGGCTGGGCGGAAGCTGCGGATGCGCGGGATATCTTCATTGGCGTCAACGCTCTCGATTATTCGGGATATCCCGATTGCCGCCCCGATTTCATCGCGAGTTTCGAAGCTATGGCGAATCTGGCGACAAAGGCCGGTGTGGAGGGCGACGGCTTTTCGGTGCACACGCCGCTGCTCGATATGAGCAAGGCGGATATTGCGGCCGAGGCCGCGCGGCTGGGCCTGGACGCGGGAATAAGCTGGTCTTGTTATGACCCGACGCCCGATCACAAACATTGCGGGCTGTGCGACAGTTGCCGCCTGCGGTCCAAGGGATTTGCCGAGGCCGGTCTGATCGATCCCACCGTTTACGCCACTTCGCCATGAGCTATGCCGTCAAGGAGATGTTCCTGACCCTTCAAGGCGAAGGCGTGCAGACTGGGCGCCGCGCGGTCTTCCTGCGGTTTGCCGGATGCAATTTATGGACCGGGCGGGAATCCGATCGCGCGAAGGCCGTCTGTCAATTCTGCGATACGGATTTTGTCGGGACGGACGGCGAAAACGGCGCACGCTATCCCGATGCGGCTGCGGTTGCGGCCAAGGCGGGCGCGGTGTGGGGCGCGGATCGCGAACATGCCTATATTGTTTGCACGGGCGGCGAACCGCTGTTGCAGCTTGACGGCGCGCTGATCGATGCACTCCATGATGCCGGGTTTGAAATTGCGGTTGAGAGCAACGGCACGATTACCGCGCCCGATGGCATCGACTGGCTGTGCGTGAGCCCCAAGGCGGGCAGCGAAATCGTTCAGCGGTCCGGCGATGAGCTGAAACTGGTATGGCCGCAGAAGGGCATCGACCCGGACGATCTTGTAGGGTGGGATTTCGCCAATTTCCTGATCCAGCCGATGGACTGCGAAGAGCGGGAAGCCGCGCTGGAGGCGGCGATGGCCTATGTTCACGCGCATCCGCGGTGGCGGTTGACGCTGCAAAATCACAAAATGCTCGGAATTCCCTGAGCCCTAGTAGCGAACCGGCCCGGCTCCACTTATGCTGGCCCATAGCGCCCTTAGCCAGCGCAGTCGTTTATGGCCCGGAGCGGGGGCGTCTTCGCTCAGCCACGCGGCGATTTCCTCCGGCGTACAGGGCAGGCGCGTCGGCGGGTGGATATAGCGCGGATAGACGATCAGCGTACCGGCGACGAGCGCATCGAGAGAGAGTCTCCGGCTCCGGCGCTCGAAGGTCAGCCGGTCTTCGGTCAGCCCCCAGCCGGCATAGAAGGGCCCGCCATAGGTCAGCACGGTCTTGCCGCGCATCAGCGCCTCGAACCCGGCCAGCGAGGTCATCG
>JBPOET010000449.1:0-2083 GCA_051251675.1 Parasphingopyxis sp.
ATGCAGAGATGTCGCCGACAACCCCTGCACCGACCGTGCGGCCACCTTCGCGAATAGCGAAACGCAGGCCCTGGTCCATGGCGATCGGCGCGATCAGTTTCACGCCGAGTTTAACATTGTCGCCGGGCATGACCATCTCGGTGCCTTCGGGCAGCGTGATCTCGCCGGTGACGTCCGTCGTGCGGAAGTAGAACTGCGGACGATAGTTGGCGAAGAACGGCGTATGACGGCCACCTTCGTCTTTCGACAGCACGTAAACCTCAGCCGAGAATTCGGTGTGCGGAGTGATCGAACCGGGCTTGGCCAGAACCTGGCCGCGCTCGACACCGTCACGCTCCACACCGCGAAGCAACGCGCCGATATTGTCGCCGGCACGGCCTTCGTCGAGAAGCTTGCGGAACATTTCAACGCCGGTGACCGTGGTCTTGGACGTATCCTTGATGCCGACGATTTCGACTTCGTCGCCGGTGTTGACGATGCCGGTTTCGACACGGCCGGTAACAACCGTACCGCGACCCGAAATCGAGAACACGTCTTCGATCGGCATCAGGAACGGCTTGTCGAGCGGACGCTCCGGCTGCGGGATGTAATCGTCGACAGCTTTCATCAGCTCGAGGATCGAATTCTTGCCGATCTCGTCGTCGCGGCCTTCAAGAGCGGCGAGAGCCGAGCCCTTGACGATCGGAATATCGTCGCCCGGGAAATCGTAGCTCGAAAGCAGTTCGCGGATTTCCATCTCGACGAGCTCGAGAAGCTCTTCGTCGTCGACCTGGTCAACCTTGTTCATGTAAACGACCATCGCCGGCACGCCGACCTGCTTGGCGAGCAGGATGTGCTCGCGGGTCTGCGGCATGGGACCGTCAGCTGCGTTCACGACGAGAATCGCGCCGTCCATCTGGGCGGCACCGGTGATCATGTTCTTCACATAGTCGGCGTGACCCGGGCAATCGACATGCGCGTAGTGACGGCCGTCCGTTTCATATTCCACATGCGCGGTGGAAATGGTGATGCCGCGCTCACGCTCTTCAGGAGCCTTGTCGATATTCGCGAAATCGACGGCTTCCCCACCGCCGGTTTCCGCCAGCACTTTGGTAATTGCAGCTGTCAGCGTCGTCTTGCCATGGTCAACATGGCCGATCGTGCCGATATTGCAGTGCGGTTTGGTCCGCTCGAACTTTGCCTTGCCCATAATTAATTCCTTGTCTTTCTTACGTCTTCAAAAATCTAGCTGCCAAACTTTATGCAAGCTTGGCCTTCACTTCATCAGCAACCTGCTGCGGCACTTCCTCATAATGAGAGAACTGCATCGTATACTGGGCACGCCCCTGACTGAACGAGCGCAGCTCATTAACGTAGCCGAACATATTAGCAAGAGGTACTATCGCATCGACCGTCTGCGCATTGCCCCGGCTGTCGGTTCCCTGCACCTGGCCGCGACGGCTGTTCAAGTCACCGATAACATCGCCCAGATAGTCTTCCGGGGTCACAACCTCAACCTTCATGACGGGCTCGAGCAGCTTGATCCCGGCTTTCTGCGCAACTTCGCGCATTGCGGCACGGCCGCAAATCTCGAACGCCAGTGCCGAAGAGTCGACATCATGATATTTGCCGTCGAGCAGCTCGATCGAAAAATCGATGATCGGGAAGCCGATGAGCGAACCGGTTTCGGCCGTTTCGCGCATGCCCTTTTCAACGGAAGGAATATATTCCTTCGGCACGTTGCCGCCCTTGACCGAATCCGCGAACTCGATGCCCGAACCACGTTCGCCCGGCGTGACCGCAATCTTTACCTCGGCGAACTGACCCGAACCACCCGACTGCTTCTTATGGGTGTAGGTAAGCTCGACCGGCTTGGCGAGACTTTCGCGATAGGCAACCTGCGGCGCGCCGACATTGGCGTCCACCTTGAACTCGCGCTTCATGCGATCGACGAGAATCTCGAGATGGAGCTCGCCCATCCCCTTGATGATCGTCTGCCCACTTTCATAATCGCTGGTCACGCGGAAAGACGGATCTTCCTGAGCGAGGCGATTGAGCGCAATGCCCATCTTTTCCTGGTCGGCCTTGGTCTTCGGCTCAACGG
>JBPOET010000045.1:0-9224 GCA_051251675.1 Parasphingopyxis sp.
GTCGAAGATTTGACTGCACAGGTCGCGACCGGCGCCGGCGGAACGCAGGACGGCAATATCGGGACAGCAGGCACGCTCAGGATTTCCACGGAGGGCGATATCCGCGTTAACGGCGCGCTTGCCCTCACCGGAGCCACGACGAACACTATACTCGATATGATCGCCGATCAGGAAATCCGGGTTAACGCCAATGGCGGCAATATCGCCATAGTCGATGCCAATGGGGGGCTGGCCGGCCAGCTCAATCTCTCCGCCCAAACCATTGTCGCGGCAACCGATTCCGCCGCCGACGATATCGCCGGGATGACGGTTGCCGACGCGGATATCCGGCTTGCCAACAGCGACGGTGTCGACCGGGATGACGGCTTCTTCCAGGCAGGCGGCATTACTTTCACCGCAGACAGCGGCGTCTTTATCCAGAATAGTGTGGCGGGAACCGATTTTGATGATCGCCGCGGGTTCGTTGTCGGAGATCGCGGCATCGCCATTGCCAGTGCTTCAGCCGGAAACACGATCGACATTGCCATCAACGGCATTCAACGGCAAAGCAATGGGACAACCGTGACCGGCATTGCCATGATTGCACAAACCACGCTCAACACCAGCTTTTCGGCAGCCTCGACGATAAATGGCTGCCTGATTGCGGCACCGACCACGTGTGGAGCGCCGCCTCCTCCGCCGCCTCCTCCTCCTCCTCCGCCGCCGCCGGATACGCCAGAGATTCCTGACGACCCCGTCCAGGATCTTGTCGAAGAAGAAATCGAAGAAAAACCGGATGTACAGCAGCCAACGACGCCGCTGATCGAAACGGTCGAAATCTTCTCAAACCGCGAGGGCCCGATCATCGACGATCCTGTTACCGGATCAGGGAATGATGATCTTTGGATTCGCAGCCCGGTCGGTGGAGGAAATGATGATTAGCGGCTGGATCGATAGCGGGCGCGTGCGAAACATTTGACCTTGCTGCGCCAGATCGGCATCGCTGCCGACGATGACTGAAAACCACGCCGCCCCGCTCACTTTGTTCAACAGCCTGACGCGTCGGGCCGAACCCTTTGTGCCGGTCCATCCCGGCGAAGCGCGCGTCTATACCTGCGGGCCGACCGTCTACAATTACCAGCATATCGGGAATATGCGCGCTTATATCTTCGCCGATACGCTGGGCCGCGTGCTTTCATGGAAGGGCCACAAGCTCACCCATATCATCAACATCACCGATGTCGGCCATCTGACATCCGACGCCGATGCCGGCGACGACAAGATGGAAAAGGCGGCAAGTGCGGCGGGTAAATCGGCCTGGGACATCGCGAAATTCTATACGGACGCCTATTGGCGCGACATAGACCGGCTCAATATCCGCCAGCCCGCCAAATGGTCGATTGCCACCGAGCATGTCGAGCAGATGATCGATTTCGCGAAGAGCATCGCGGACAAACATTGCTACGAGCTCGAAAGCGGCCTCTATTTCGATACGTCGACCGTGCCCGATTATGGCAGTTTGGCGCGCGCCAACACCGATGACGGAGAGAGCCGGATCGATCCGGTCGAAGGCAAGCGTCACGCCACGGATTTTGCGATCTGGCGCAAGACACCGTCAGGGGAAACGCGGCAGATGGAATGGGATTCTCCCTGGGGCAAGGGCGCGCCGGGCTGGCATCTGGAATGCTCGGTAATGAGCAAGATGTATCTGGGCGAGACATTCGACATCCATACCGGCGGGATCGATCACCGCGAGATCCATCACCCGAACGAGATCGCCCAGAACCAGGCGCATGGCTGCTCGGCCGATACCGGCGCGAACATCTGGATGCACAACAATTTTCTGGTGGATCGTGGCGGAAAGATGTCGAAATCCGCAGGCGAGTTTTTGACCCTGCAATGGCTGGTCGACAGGGGTGTCCATCCCCTCGCCTATCGCCTGATGTGCCTCCAGGCCCATTATCGCAGCGAGCTGGAATTTACCTTCGATAACCTGCTGGCCGCGCTCACGCGGCTCAAACGGATGGTCATGGCGGTCGAACAGTTGAAGGCTCAAACCGAACCGGCCGACCGGTGCACGCATCCGCGATTGCGCGAAAGGCTCGATGCGTTCGATGCGGCGGTATCCGACGATCTGAACACTCCGAAAGCGCTGACCCATCTCGATGAAATTCTGGCGCAGAAAAAGATCGACCGGGGCGAGAAACTGGCCGCGATCGGCGAGGCGGATGCCGTTCTCGGGCTGGAATTACTGGACCTGACCCGCGTCGGCCTCCGGCTGCGGCCGGCCTCGGCGGAAATTGCCGAGGAAGAAATCGAGCGCCAGCTCGATCTGCGCCAACAAGCCAAAGCCAACAAGAATTTCCCGGCAGCCGATGCCATCCGCGACACACTCACCGCACAGGGTGTTGAGATCATGGATGGCGATCCTCTGCGCTGGGACTGGAGGATTACCGCATGACTGCCTTGGTGAAAGCCGCCCTTCCCGGCCTGGTCAGGCCGATGGTGGAACCGCATATCGACGGGCTCGACGTGACATGGTTCATGTCGACCGAAGAGGCGGAGCAGGCCGCCAGGACAGCCGAAATCGGCTGGTTCGACATGTACGACAAGCTCCGGATGCGCGCGATTATCGAGAGCGCCGAAAATCTCAAATGGCTGAACACCATCTATGCCGGGCTCGACCATTTCCCGCTCGAAACGCTGCGCAATCGCGGGACGACGCTTACCAACGGGGTCGGCATCAATGCCATTCCGATTGCCGAGTTCGTTGTCATGGGCATGCTCGCCGCGGCCAAGCGGCTGGACACTATCCTGGAGGCGCAAGCACAGAAGACCACGCTCAACGGACCGCCGGGCACGGTCGAACTGTTCGAAGGCAAGGCGCTGATTATCGGCTATGGCGCCATCGGGCAGCAGATCGCCAAAACGCTTTCCGGCTTCAACATGGATATCATCGCCGTACGCCGGACGCCGGACAGCGATCCAGCAATCATCGGCGCCGACGAGTGGCGCGCCAGGCTGGCCGAGTTCGACTGGGTGATCCTTGCCGCACCCGCGACCGACGAAACCCGGCACATGATCGGCGCGGACGAGCTGGCGGCGATGAAAAATTCCGCCTGGCTGGTCAATGTCGCGCGCGGCACGCTGGTAGACCAGATCGCGCTCGCCGCCGCGCTGACGGACAAAGCCATCGCCGGCGCCATTCTCGACACGGTGGAGCCCGAGCCCCTGCCCGCCGACGACCCGCTCTGGGATGCACCCAACACTTTTCTCACCATGCATCTTTCCGGCAACGCGACGAGCCGCATGTTCGAGCGTGCCGCCAAGCGCTTCGTCGAAAATTTCGCCTTGTATCGCAACGGCGAAACGATGCTCGCGGAGGCAAATCTCGATTTGGGCTATTGACGGGTGACGCATGGGAAATGCGCGTGTAACGTCTCTCCGGGTCAGCCGAACGTAGCGCGAAACAGGGGGTAATCACGATGACCAAGGCGTCCGATCTATTCATACAGTGCCTTGAAGAGGAAGGCGTCGAATATGTGTTCGGCGTCCCCGGCGAGGAAAATCTCGATTTTCTGGAAAGCCTCTCCCATTCCAAGATCCAGCTGATCCTGACCCGGCACGAACAGGGCGCCGGTTTCATGGCCGCCACCTATGCGCGGCATACCGGCAAGGTTGGCGTTTGCCTCGCCACGCTGGGGCCCGGCGCGACGAATCTCGTGACGGCGGCCGCCTATGCGCAGCTCGGCGGGATGCCGATCCTGATGATCACAGGGCAGAAACCGATCAAGAGCTCCAAACAGGGCCGGTTCCAGATTCTCGACGTTGTCGACATGATGGGACCGATCACCAAATTCACCCACCAGCTGGCCTCGGCCGACAATATTCCGTCGCGGGTCCGCGAAGCTTTCCGGATTGCGACCACCGAAAAACCCGGCGCGACGCATCTCGAATTCCCGGAGGATATCGCCGAAGAGCAGAGTGAATCCCGGCCGATCCCGCCAAGCCTCAGCCGCAGGCCGATTGCCGAGGCCAAGGCCATCCGTGCGGCCACCAAACGCCTGGAGGCGGCAAAATCCCCCGTCCTGGTTATCGGCGGCGGCGCCAACCGGACGATGTCGAGCCGGATGCTCACCCAGTTTGTCGAGAAAACCGGCATCCCCTTCGTCACGACGCAGCTCGGCAAGGGCGTGATCGACGAAACAAGCGACAAATATCTGGGCTGCGCGGCGCTTTCGGCGGGCGATTTCGTGCACCGGGCCATCGAGACGGCCGATCTTATCGTCAATGTCGGCCATGATGTGATCGAGAAACCGCCGTTTTTCATGACCCAGGACAGCGCGGACGTGATCCATGTCAGCTGCAATACGGCCGAAGTCGATCCGGTGTACTTTCCGCAGGTCGAGGTGATCGGCGATATCGCCAACGCCATCTGGCAGATCAAGGAAGACATACTTCCCCAGGGCCATTGGAATTTCGACAAGATGCTGAAGGCGCGGGCCGCCGAGGTCGAGCATACCGCCAGCCTCGACGATGACATGCGCCATCCCATCTATCCGCCGCATCTGGTGAAGGCGGTGCGCGAGGCGATGCCGGCCGACGGGATCATCGCGCTCGACAACGGCGTCTACAAGATCTGGTTTGCGCGCAATTACAATGCCCGCCAGCCCAACACGGTGCTGCTCGATAATGCGCTGGCGACGATGGGCGCGGGCCTGCCTTCGGCAATGGGATCGGCGATGGTCTATCCCGATCGCAAGATCATGGCGATTTGCGGCGATGGCGGCTTCATGATGAACAGCCAGGAAATGGAAACCGCGGTGCGCCTCGGACTCAACATAACCGTGCTTATCCTGCGTGATGACGCCTATGGCATGATCCGCTGGAAACAGGCCAATATGGGCTTCAAGGATTATGGCCTGACCTTCGGCAATCCGGACTTTGTGAAATATGCGGAAAGCTATGGCGCCAACGGGCACCGGGTGGAGAGCGCAAACCATCTGAAAGAGCTGCTCGACAGCTGTCTCGGCAGCGAGGGCGTCCATCTGATCGATTGCCCGGTCGACTATTCCGACAATGATCGCATTCTCAATCACGAGATCAAGGAATTAAGTGCGAAATTAGAGCTGTAGAGGCAAATTCATGCTGTTCAGCGCTTGCCAGCACGGGCTGGAACGAACATAAGTTTTCCTGGACGGGGGTCGCAAATTTCGATCGGATGCTTCGGCGTCCAATCTTTGCTTAGCACCATGCCAAGGGGAGGCATATGGCGCGGAAAACGAACTGGGCGATCGGACTGGCGGCACTGGCTGCGGCCATCGGCTTTTCCGTAGGGATCGGCCAGTCGAACGACGCGTCTGCCACGGCCGCTCAAATCAGCGCAAACACGCATGTCGGCGTCGCGAGCTGCGGCGGCACCACCTGTCACGGCCGGCAGGAGGCCGATGGCGCCGTTGTCCGGCAAGACGAACTGATGCGCTGGCAGGAACCGTCCAGCGCAACGGGCGCGCACAGCCGGGCCTATGCCATACTCACCAATCCCCGCTCGCAGCGTATCGCCAATGAGCTTGGCATCGGCAATCCGGCCAACGCGGCCATGTGTCTCGGATGCCATAGCGATTATGTGCCCGCCGCACGGCGCGGGCCGCGTTTCCAACTCTCGGACGGCGTAAGCTGCGAATCCTGCCATGGCGGCGCGGGCGGCGGCGAAACCGGATGGCTCGCCAGCCATTATGCCGTCGGCAATACCCATAGCGCCAACGTCTCGCGCGGCCTCTATCCTCTCGACAATGCGCGAGCGCGGGCCTCGCTCTGCCTGAACTGCCATTTCGGCAGCACCGGCGAAGGCCAGTTCGTCAATCACCGGATCATGGCGGCCGGCCATCCGCGCCTTGTCTTCGAGCTCGATCTCTTCTCGACGCTGCAACAACATCATGACGAGGATGGCGACTATGCCCGGCGCAAGGGCCGGACCAACCATGTGCAGATGTGGGCGGTGGGCCAGGCGACGGCGCTCGAACGGTCTCTGACCCTGTTCCAGAACCAGCGGCTCGGTACGGAAGGCATATTCCCCGAATTCGTCTTTTTCGACTGCCACACCTGCCATCGCCGCATCTACGACGATCCCAATGCCCGGCCCACGGGCATCGCCAATCCAGCGCGGCCCATCCCCAATGGATTTCCCGCCTATCAGGACGAAAATATGATCATGCTATCCGCTGCGGCGCGCGTGGTGGCGCCGGGCGTTGCAGACCGCTTCGACAGGGAAAGCCGCGCTTTCCATGGCGCGCTCGCCGAAGGCCGCAGCGCGGGAATGGCCGCGGCCGCCCGGCTGAGAGACAGCGCGCGGCAACTGGCCAACGCCTTCGCTTCCGCCAGTTTCACCCGGCAACAGAATTTCGCGATTATCGACGCCGTGTCGTCCGAGGCGATCCAGCCGCGCTACACCGATTATGAGGGCAGCGTGCAGGCGGTGATGGCCACCGATACGCTGCTCAACGCCATGGTGAGCCAGGGCACGCTCAACGAAAGCCAGGTCGGCGGCATCCGAGCGGACATCAACGCCGCCTATGCCGCAGTGCGCGAGCCCAATGCCTATCGCCCGCTGGAGTTCAGACAGGCTCTGGGAAGGGCCTCTGCGGCAATTGGACGGTTACGGTGAAGATGGGCTCGAAACTGACGGCGCTACTCACGGCCAGCGCCTTTGTCCTCGCATCCTGCGGCGGCGGAGGCGGTGGCGGCACGCCCGGCAACACCCAGGGCAATCCCGCGCCGCCACCGCCCCCGCCTCCCCCGCCGGCGACAACGCAATATGCGGTTCCCGCGCAGGAATCCCTCTCCACTGCGGATGTCCAGCAGATCATTGCCCAGGCCGCCGGCGAAGCGAATGCGCGCGGCCTGCCTGTCGCCATTGCCGTGGTCGACCGGGTGGGCAATGTGCTCGCCGTCTACGCGATGACCGGGGCCGATCTTTCGCTCACGGTACCGGCGCCCTCCGGCACCAATTTCGATCTGCAGGGCACGGCCCTTCCCGCCCCCGCGGCGGCGGTCGGCGCGATCGCCAAGGCCATCACCGGCGCCTATCTCTCCTCCGGCGGCAACGCTTTCTCGACCCGGACGGCGAGCGAAATTGTCCAGCAGCATTTCCCCCCCGCGCCGACCACAGTCGGCCTTGAAAGCGGCCCACTATTCGGCGTGCAGTTCAGCGCGCTTCCCTGTTCCGATCTTGTCTCCCGTTTTACCGGAGCGCCGGGCCCCAATGCGCTGATCGGGCCCAAACGCTCCCCGCTCGGGCTTTCGGCCGATCCCGGCGGGTTTCCGCTGTATCGGAACGGCGTCGTCATCGGCGGCGTCGGGGTGATGGGCGACGGGATTTACGGGTTCGATCCCAACCGGCTCGACAATGACAATAGCGACGAGGAGGCGATCGGGCTTGCGGCGACGGTCGGCTTCGAACCGCCCGCATCGATCCGCGCCAACCGCATCCCGGTGGACGGTACGACGCTCAAATTTTCCGATGCCGATACCGACGATTTCCGAAGCAACCCGGCCGCACCGCCGGCATTCGCGTCCATCGCCGGAGGCCTTGCCAATGTGCCGGGTTATTTTGTCGCCGCCGGCGGCATTCTCGCCGGATCGGCCTATGGCAGCGAAGCTTCCGGCATCCGCGCCTCGACCGCCGGCGAGTTCAGCATTCGCGACGCCTTTGTCCTGTCCGACGGTTCGGGCGCGAACCGCTTCCCGATCCGCGCCGCAACGGATGCCGCCGATGTCACGACCCCGCTGACCGCCAGCGAAGTGACCGCGCTGCTCGAAGAAGCCTTTATCGTCATGCGCCGCGCCCGCGCGCAGATCCGCCGACCGCTGGACAGCCGCGCCCAGGTGACGATCTCGGTCGTCGACACCCATGGCGAGATACTGGGCATTGTCCGTTCTCCCGACGCCCCGATTTTCGGCATAGACGTGTCGCTCCAGAAGGCGCGCACGGCCGCCTTTTTCTCCGGCGCGCAGGCGGGCCTGCTGCTGCAGGGCAATACCAGCGGCATCCCGTCCAATCGGGCCGACATCAGGAGCTTCACCCAGGCGACGCGCGATTTCCTTGGCGATCCCAATGCCCTGACCGGCACCTTCGCCTTTGCCGATCGTTCGGGCGGCAATCTCTCGCGTCCCTTTTTCCCGGACGGCGAGGTGGGCCGGCCCCATGGCCCGCTCTCCCGGCCGATCGCCAGTTTCAATCCTTTCTCGACAGGCCTGCAATCGGCGCTGGTGCTCGAGAATATACTGACCCATGTCGGATTTATCTTCGGCATGAACGCCGACACACCGGCACGCTGCACGGCAACGCCGGACGTTGCACCTGGCCAGAATCCGCTCGAGAATGGCATCCAGATCTTCCCCGGCTCGGTTCCGATCTATCGCGGCAACGCGCTGGTCGGCGGAATCGGCGTCTCGGGCGACGGCATCGACCAGGATGACATGATCAGCTTCCTCGGCACGCATAACGCCTCGCTCCGGGTCGGCGGCATCAACAATGCGCCCCCCGCCATCCGTGCGGACCGGATCGTCGTCAATGTCGGCGGCAACGATGTCCGGCTTCGCTATGTCAGTTGCCCCTTCGCGCCGTTCCTCGACACGGACGAAAACAATGTCTGCCAGGGCTTATAGGCATGTCGGCGATCGCCCCCCTGATCTGCATTGCGGTGGCCGCGCAGGGGCCTGACGCCTATGGGCCGCCGACTCCGTTTTCTTCGACTCTTGCCCTGACCATGGCCGCGGCCGAACCGGGCGGCAGCGCTATGCGCCGCCGGATACCGGGCGAAGATGAAACCGGCCTCAACGAAATCCAGATCGAAGACGAGACGGAACCGGGCGATGCGGACGAAACGATTATCGACGGCCGCCGCCGGCCCGGCGTACCGCAGAGCAACCTTCCCGATCCGGTAACCCAGGAAAATATCGGCGCCGTGCGTGCGCCGCCGCCACAGGCCTTTCCCGGCGACGAATTCCCGGTGCCCGATCGCTGGCGGATCGTCGAATCCATCGGCGTCAACGAGAATCTGCTCGACCCGTACAACCAGAACACATTGAAGGGCGATCGGCCGATCCCGCTCGGCGACCTGCCGGACTGGCTGCCGATCAATGGCGACGACTGGTTCTTCATCGTCAACGCGGTGTCCGACACGGTGATCGAACCGCGCAGCTTCCCGACACCCGTCGGCGTCCAGACCACAACGGAACCCGAC
>JBPOET010000450.1:0-2074 GCA_051251675.1 Parasphingopyxis sp.
TCTGTCACGTACGAAATGCTCTGTACCAGAATAGAGTAAGCCATTCGGTGCCGGCCCATTGCTCAAGACGATGGCGGGCCGATCGATAAACCGCTATGGGGCAGTTCTCCCTAGGAAAAACTGTCCCATGCTTTCAGTTCTTGATCTTTTTCGTATCGGAATCGGGCCATCCAGCACCCACACAGTGGGGCCCATGCGGATCGGCCGCCGGTTTCTGAGTAGCCTGAAACGCCAGGGATGCCTTGAACAGACGGCGCATATTCAGGTCGAACTGCAAGGATCGTTGGCGCTGACTGGCGCCGGGCATGCTACGCCGAAGGCGGTCATGCTGGGCCTGATGGGCCTCAAGCCCGAAACGCTCGATCCGGAATCGGCAGATGCGGCGGTCGATGCGATCCATATCGCGAAACGCCTGACGATATGCGACGGTATCGCCATCGCGTTCGACCCCGAGACGGACATCATCTTCGCCTATGACAGGATCCCGGATCTGCACCCTAACGGGATGCGGATGCTGGCCTATGATGCCGAAGGCCGGCAGCTGAGCGAGCGCGTCTATTTCTCTACGGGCGGCGGCTTCATCGCCTCGGAGCGGCAGCTTCGGCGACCGGTTAAGAACGACATGATTCGCGTCGGAAAGCCTGTTCCCTATCTTTTCGGTTCGGCACAGGAAATTCTCGACATGTGCCAGGCGGAGGATCTGGCGATCCACGAGCTTATTTACGCCAACGAGGATGCCCGCCGGCCGCGCGCGTTGACCGACCAGGCGCTCGACCGGATCGGCGCGGTGATGATGGCCTGTATCGACCGGGGGCTGAGGCGGGAGGGCGTCCTGCCCGGTGCGTTGAAGGTCAGGCGGCGGGCGCCGGATCTCTGGGCCAAGCTTTCCGCCAATCCCCAGTCGAACGAGCAGGAACAGCTGTTCGACTGGCTGAACGTCTTTGCGATGGCGGTGAATGAGGAAAACGCCGCCGGCGGGCAGGTCGTGACTGCGCCGACGAACGGGGCGGCCGGCATCATTCCGGCGGTGATCCGCCACTATTGCAAGGCCGAAGATGCCGATGCGGCGGCGATCCGAAAATTCCTGCTGACGGCTGGCGGTGTCGGTATGCTCTACAAGCAACGCGCCTCTATTTCAGGGGCCGAGATGGGATGCCAGGGCGAGGTTGGCGTTGCCTGTTCCATGGCGGCTGCTGGGCTTGCGGCCCTGTGGGGCGGCACGCCGCTCCAGGTTGCAAGTGCCGCGGAAATCGGCATGGAGCACAATCTCGGCCTGACCTGCGATCCGGTTGGCGGTCTTGTCCAGATCCCCTGTATCGAGCGCAACGCGATCGGCGCGGTCAAGGCTGTGAACGCCGCACGCCTGGCCCTGCACAGAGATGGCCAGGCCCATGTGAGCCTGGATCAGGTGATCGAAACCATGCGCCAGACCGGGCTCGACATGTCGTCGAAATACAAGGAAACCAGCCAGGGCGGCCTCGCCGTCAATGTCGTCGAATGTTGAACAACAGCGCCGCACCTACGTCGGCGCGGGACCATATCGGCGAGAGGGGAAAATGCTGGTGACCCCTACGGGAATCGAACCCGTGTTTCAGCCGTGAAAGGGCCGCGTCCTAACCGCTAGACGAAGGGGCCGTCCCAGCGGGTGCGCAGATAGGCGAGGCCGCTTTGCGGGTCAAGCACTGTGTTGCAGTGCGTCATCCTTTTGCGCTGTGGCAGACGGCCTGAAGCTTGTTGCCGTCGGGATCGCGAACATAGGCGCCATAATAGTTGGGATGATAATGCGGGCGGAGACCCGGCGGGCCCTCGTCCGTGCCGCCATTGCTGAGCGCCGCCGCGTAAAAGGCGTCGACCGTTGCCCGGTCCTTCACGAGATAGGCGATATGGACGCCATTGCCCGGTGCTGCAGGATCGCCGTTGAACGCCGGGCCGACAAAGGTTTTCTGCCCCGTGGGCTCGCCAAATGCCGCGCCTGTTTCGCTTTCCCGGAAGACCGGATGACCGAGAACCTCCATTATGGCCATCCAGAAAGGCCGAGCGCGTTTCCAATTGTCGCATCCGAGCGTTACATGAC
>JBPOET010000451.1:0-2070 GCA_051251675.1 Parasphingopyxis sp.
GTGTGACGCTGTCAGGCAACAGCGTCGCGTCTACCAACTCTGCAGGCAAGCCGATGACCCTGATCAGAGCAGGACTGCTGATTCTGGCCGTTGCGCTGTTGATTGCTATCGTGCTATGGCGAAGAAAAGTGCTGAGGCGAGTTTCTGTCGGCGATGAGACAAGCCGCAAGAACACGACCTATCTACCTCTGTCGGCGAAGCCCAGCAGTACAATGAGTCATTGGGTGGATGACGACAGTATCCACACCCGCCGAACCGCTGCAGCATCGACGTCAAAGCCAGCGTCGAGGTCAACAGCGGAATCAGCCTCAAGCCCATCCTCCACTTCCTCGGATGAAGACAAGCCCGCCGCCCGACCCGACACACCTATGCCCACCACGGTAAAGCTGGACGATGATGAACCCTGGGAACGTTAGTCAGCCCGCTGACTGCGCAGGGTTCTGGCCAAAAATCAGCGTGACACCAACAGGAACTCACCCACCTCATGACCGGCATGCTTCACCGCCGCATATTGCGGGGTCTGATCGACGCCCATCAAAGAGGCAGAGCGCTGCACATCACCCTGCACCGCAGAGAACAAACGGTAGCCTTCGAGTACCCCCTGATTACGTGAAAGCTCGTCGATAAATGCACCAGCAAACAAGGAGTGTTTCGACGTCCCGTCGTAGACCGGCTTGATTCCACCGGAGCTCAGAACGGTGCGTACCTTGCGTTTTGCCATCAGCTTGAGCCATCGCGTTCGCAGCTCATCCGGCATCACTTCCTGCGTCCTGGGAATCGATGCCTGAGTCAGCGTGCCGGAAAAACACGAGTCCGCCACTACCATGATCTGCTTTGCAGGAATGCTGTCGAGATAGTTCGTGACAACGGTGTTCGAAATCCAGTTCTCCGTGTTGTTGATATCGGCATCAACCGGTAACCAGTAGCCACGAGTACCGCCGGCGTCCAACTGACCGTGCCCTGCATAGTAGATGATGAGGTTGTCCTGCTCGGTAAGCGTTGACTGCGCCGAATTGAGGGCATGCAGCATGTCCAGCTTGGTGGCATTGATGAGCAGATCGGTGGTGAAACCATAACGCTCTCGTAGCACCGAATCGATGACCCGGGCATCCGACTCCGCTGTTCGCAGGCTACTCATGTCGGCATATCGGTTGTTTCCGATGATGATGGCGTGATAGCGACCGAACTGAATGTTGGCACTGGACAGGTCTCGCCCGGAGCGACTGCCGGCTATTTCTGCAGGCTGCAGGGACTGTGTCCGCTGGGCTATCGATACGCTGACATGAGTACGCTCTCCATCGTTGTCGATGGCAACCAGTTCCAGTTGACCAACCGTGGCGGTTGATCTGAAGTCGAAGACACCGGAGGCATTGAGACTCTGCCGCTGACCGTTGATGGAGAAGGCCAGAAGATTATCCGCCGGAGATACCCGGCCGACATGTCCGATGGAACCGTCGCTGCGACTGGGAATCTCTGCCGGTCCGCGGGTGATCAACACCGGTGGGTCTATGATTTCGATGGCAGGACCAGCCGCCACTACCTGTGCAACGGATTCGGCGGGTGTCGTCTGCACACCGGCTCGCGCCTGCGTGACACTCTGCTCCAGAGAGTCGAGTTGCTGCTGGCGAGAGACGACTATGCCGGATTGCGTAGCCAGTTGCTTCTCCAGAATGGCCAGCTCTCTGGCTGCCTTCTGCGAGCTCTGCTGCGCATCCAGCTCGGCTTCCACCAGGCGAGTCACCAGGCGAGACTGCTCGAAGCGTGCCAGCGCCAGTTCGGCATTGGCCACGCGAGTTGTCGCCTCGGCAGCTCGGCGCTCCTCGTCGCTGGCACGCGCTGATAATGCCAGGGCCGATAGCTTCACACTCAGCCGTTGCTGCTCCTGTTCACGTACCACCACCGCAGCGTTCTGCTCTCGAAGACGCACCCTCAATTGCTGATTTTCCTCACTCATGGAAGCCATGGACAATTCCGCGTCGGCCAGACGCCCCGCAACGCGAGTCTGCTCGGTAACAGACAGATCCAGCTCGGACTGCAGCCAGACATGGTAGCGGACATCCGTGCTGATCG
>JBPOET010000452.1:0-2069 GCA_051251675.1 Parasphingopyxis sp.
GGTCCACGGTGTCGCCGACCTCGATCGCATCGGAAACATGGCGCGACCAGTTATAGCCGGTCCACCAGACGACATCGCCGCTTTTCAGCTCGTTGCCGGTGAGTATCTTCATGCGCCTTGCTCCCTTATCCCGTTGGGGCTGAGCTTGTCGAAGCCCTGTGCTTTCTTCTGTCCCGTCGAAAGGAAGGGCAGCCCTTCGACACGCTCAGGGCGAACGGTTGAAGGAATAAATTCGGCCAGCCGATCCTCAGCGAGCGACCGGTCTACGACATCGCCGACGATGATGACGGCCGGGCTCTCGACCCGCTCACGGGCGACCATATCGCCGAGATCGGCAAGCAGGCTGCGCATCGCGCGGGCGCCGGGGAGCGTCGCGCGCTCGACAATCGCCACGGGCATCCCAGGCGAAACGCCGTCTTCGATCAGCTTGTCTGCGATGTCGGCAGCCGTCGCGACGCCCATATAGATGACGAGCGTGCGGCCCTTGCCGGCCAGCCCCGCCCAGTTCTGGTCCGTCAGGCCCTTGCACTGGCCCGCCACAAAAGTAACCGCACTCGACGCCTCGCGATGGGTGAGGGGGAGCGCAGCCTCCGCGGCAGCGCCAAGTGCGGCAGATATACCGGGCACGATTTCTACGTCGATTCCGGCCTTGCGGAGCGTTTCGGCTTCTTCGCCGCCACGTCCGAAAATGAAGGGGTCTCCGCCTTTCAGGCGCAGCACGGTCAGGCCCTCGGAGGCCTTTTCGACCAGGAGCGCATTGATGCCGGGTTGCGGTACGGTGTGGCGGCTGCGCTTCTTGGCGACGGAAATCCGCGGCGTATCGGCGGGGATCATGGCAAGGATGCGCGCATCGACAAGGCCGTCATGCACGACGATATCGGCTGTCTCTATTGCTCTGGCCGCACGCAGCGTCAGCAGGTCCGGGTCTCCGGGCCCTGCGCCGACGAGCAATACGCGCCCTGATCTGGGGGTCGAACTTTCCATGGCTGCAACATGGTCAAATCGCGCGCGCCAAACAAAGCATGGTTGCTTGTCCCGGGTTTAGCTCAGCTTTCGCACCTGCGAAGAGATCAGCTTTGCGGGTCTTTCAGGCCGACGCCGATCGAACCGCGCACGGCGGGGGCTTCGGCGGAGGCCACGGGATAGGCGCAATAGTCCGCGGCATAATAAGCGCTGGGGCGATGATTGCCGGACAGGCCGATCCCACCAAATGGCGCGGCGGATGACGCGCCATTGGTGGGCTTGTTCCAGTTCACGATCCCGGCGCGGATATTGGCCCAGAAGCGGTTGTAGAGCTCCGGCGAACCGCTCAGCAGCGAGGCCGACAGGCCAAAGCGCGTATTGTTCGCCTCGGCGATGGCGCTGGAGAAATCGGGGACGCGTATGATCTGGAGCAGCGGGCCGAAAATTTCTTCGTCGGGCCGGTTCTCGACCGCGGTGACATCGATCAGACCCGGCGTGAGAAACGGCTTGTCGTCCTCGATACGCCGGAGATGGGAAATCGGGTTTCCGCCCTTCATTATCAGGTCGAGGAAACCGTCCGTCACCGCTTCGGCCGACTGATTGTCGATCACGCATCCCATAAAGGGGGCGGGGTTCGCGTCGGGCGGGCCGACAATGATGCGCTCTATAATCTTGCGGATGGCCTCGACCAGCGCCTCATGCTTGCCATCCTCGACGATCAGGCGGCGCGCGGCGGTGCAGCGCTGGCCGGCCGTCATAAAGGCGGACTGGACCGCGATCGTGGCCGAGGCATGGATGTCGGGCGAATCCCAGACGATCAGCGGGTTGTTGCCGCCCAGTTCGAGCGCGAGAATTTTGTCCGGCCGCGGCCCGAACTGCTTGTGAAGCGCAAGCCCGCCGCGCACCGAGCCGGTGAAGAGCAAGCCGTCTATCCCGTCATGTCCGGCCAGTTCCTTGCCCTGTTCGGGCCCGCCGACAAGCAGCCGGACGACATTTTCAGGGACGCCTGCCTCATGATAGCATTTGACCAGGAATTCGCCGGTTGCCGGCGTTTTTTCCGACGGTTTGAATACGATTGCATTACCCGCGATCAGCGCCGGGACGAT
>JBPOET010000453.1:0-2065 GCA_051251675.1 Parasphingopyxis sp.
GCTCAGCCCGGTATGCATCGCCTATCTCGCCTGGCTGGGGATGGCCGGAGGGCTGATGTTCGGTGCGGATCTGGAAACTGACATGCTGCTCATTTTCTCGGCCGCCGTGACATCCGTGCCGCTGATGCTGTTCGCCGCCGCCGCCAAGCGGCTGACGCTGACGACGCTCGGTTTCATCCAATATGTCGCGCCCTCCATGGTCTTTCTGATCGGCGCGTTCGTCTTCAATGAGCCGCTGAACAGCGGTCAGCTTCTCTGCTTTGCACTGATCTGGGCGGGGCTGGCGCTGTTTACCTTCGATTCGATCCGCACCGCGCGTGCAAACAGGATGCGGGCGCGGCTCGCCGCCTGACCGGGCCTATCGCTCGAACGACCAGCCCAGCGTTTCGCCCGCCTGGAAGGGGACGAGCTGTGTGCCGTTCGCATCCATCTGCTCGGGCACCGCGGTCGATATGCGGCGCAGGGCGATCGTGCCCTCGTTCAGCGGCAGGCCGTAAAAGCGCGGGCCGTTTTCCGAAGCAAAGGCCTCCAGCCTGTCGAGCGCGCCTTCCGCATCGAACACCGCCGCATAGCTTTCCAGCGCAAAGGGCGCGTTGAAGATGCCCGCGCACCCGCAGGCCGATTCCTTGTCGCCGCGCGCATGGGGCGCCGTGTCCGTGCCGAGAAAGAATTTGGGCGACCCTGACACTGCGGCGGCCCGGACGGCAAGCCGGTGCTTCTCACGCTTGGCAATGGGCAGGCAATAGGCATGCGGGCGGATGCCCCGTTCGAAAATCGCATTGCGGTTGATGACGCAATGATGCGGGGTGATCGTCGCTGCGACAGTGGGGCCCGCGCTCTCGACGAACTGCACGGCATCGGCCGTTGTGATATGTTCAAGAACGATTTTGAGCGCCGGAAACCGCCTTGCCAGCGGTTCGAGCGTCCGTTCGATAAACACCGCCTCACGGTCGAAGATATCGATCTCGGGATCGGTCACTTCGCCATGGATGAGAAGCGGCATACCGATCGCTTCCATCTGTTCCAGCGCGCCGTGGATATTCCTGATATCCGTCACGCCGCTGTCGGAATTGGTGGTCGCGCCGGCCGGATAGAGCTTGGCGGCGGTCAATACGCCCGCAGCATGACCCGCTGCGAGTTCCAAGGGATCGATCGTATCGGTCAGATAGGCCGTCATCAGCGGCGTGAAATCATGCCCCTCGGGAAGCGCCGCCTGAATCCGGCTGCGATAGGCCCTGGCGGCCTCTACCGTCGTCACGGGGCTGGCGAGGTTGGGCATCACGATGGCCCGGGCGAACTGGCGCGCCGTATAGGGCGCCACGGCTTCCAGCATCGCGCCGTCGCGCAGATGGACATGCCAGTCGTCGGGCCTGCGGATCGTGAGAATATCGGTCATGCGGCTTCCCTTTGCACGAGCCAATCCCTAATTGAAGCCCATGCCTGCATCCACCCTTGCCGACCGCGCGATCATTCGTCTTTCCGGGGAGGATGTTCGTGCATTCCTGCAGGGACTGGTCACGCAGAATATGGACGCTGTCCAGCTGGACGCGCCGCAATGGTCGGCGCTGCTCACCGCCCAGGGCAAGGCGCTGTTCGATTTCATTCTCTGGGCCGATGGCGAAGATATTCTCGTCGATTGCGAAGCGGGCGTGGCGAACGACCTGATCAGGCGCTTGACATTGTATCGTCTGCGCCGACCGATCACCATTGCGCGCGATGACGCACTGGCCGTTCACTGGTCGCTGGATGCGACCGACCGGCCCGCAGACCCCCGCCTCGCTGTGCTCGGCCATCGCTGGCTTGCGCCGGAAGAGGAACCCGCAAAGGGCTGGCACGCGCACCGCCTGTCACTGGGCGTAACCGAAGGCGTCGCCGAACTCGGCAGCGACAAGACGCTCTGGCTCGAATGCAATGCCGGGGAGCTGAACGGCGTCGACTTCGAAAAGGGATGCTATGTCGGACAGGAAAACACAGCCCGCATGCATTATCGCAACAAGGTGAACCGCCGCCTCGTCGTCGTGCCGCTGGGCCGGGCCGACGAAAAACGCCAGCGTATCGCCTATCC
>JBPOET010000454.1:0-2052 GCA_051251675.1 Parasphingopyxis sp.
CTTAAGGAACTGGTTGAAAATGCCGTGGATGCGGGGGCTACACGGATCACCGTGCGGCTTTCGTCGGGCGGTATCGACCGGGTCGAAGTGATCGACGATGGCTGCGGGATGAGTGCCGAAGAGATGGCGCTGGCGCTGGAGCGCCACGCCACATCCAAGCTCCCGGACGACGATATCGAGGGCGTCGAAACGCTCGGTTTTCGCGGCGAAGCGCTGCCCTCCATCGCCAGCGTTTCGCGGCTGACGCTCGAAAGCCGGGTCAGGGGCGCGGAAGGCTGGTCGCGGATCGTCGACAATGGCGATCTGGAGGAGGAAGGCCCGGCGGCGCTGCCGCCCGGCACGCGCGTGCTGGTGGAAAATCTGTTCGCCAAGGTGCCCGCGCGCCGCAAATTCCTGCGCACGCCGCGTTCCGAATATGCGGCCGCGACGGACACCATCCGGCGGCTGGCCATGGCGCGGCCCGATATCGGCTTTACGCTGGAGCATGACGGGCGGCGCAACATAGCGGTGCAGCCCGGCGAGACGCGCCCGGAACGGGTGGCCGCGCTGACCGACCGGCAGCTGACCGAAAACAGCGTGGCGGTCGACTATGAGCGCGGTACGGCGAAGCTTGAAGGGGTGGCGAGCCTGCCGACCTTCAATCGCGGCGTTGCCGACCATCAATATCTGTTCGTCAACGGCCGCCCGGTGAAAGACCGTCTGCTTATCGGGGCGGTGCGCGGCGCCTATCAGGATCTGCTGGCGCGGGACCGGCATCCGGTGCTCGCCCTGTTCCTGACCGTGCCGTCCGGCGAAGTCGATGTGAATGTGCATCCGGCGAAAACCGAAGTGCGGTTCCGCGAACCGGCCACTATTCGCGGGCTGATCGTCGGCGGCCTGCGCCATGCGCTCGACGAGGCCGGGTTTCGCAGCGTGCAGCGGCCTTCCGCCGCGGCGCTCGGCAATTGGCAGGCCGAGCCCGTGCAGGGCGCGCCGGGCCAGTCGTCCACAGCCTATCCACAGGGTTATTCGCCCGAACACTCACAGGTGCACCAACAGGCTTATCCACAGGGTTTTCAACAGCGCGCCGCCTTTTTCACTCCGCCGCCGGGTTCGGATCAGGCCAGTGTCTGGGATAGCGCCCCCGAATATCAGCCAGCCCCCGAAGGCAAAGCGGAAACCGCCGAGGCGCCGGTTCCCGATGCCGCGGCCCATCCGCTGGGCATTGCGCGCGGCCAGGTGTCCGAAACCTATATCGTGGCGGAGGCCGAGGATGGTCTGGTGATTGTCGACCAGCATGCGGCGCATGAAAGGCTGGTGCTGGAACGCATGAACCGGGCGATGGCCGAAGGCGGGGTGGCGTCCCAGGGTCTGCTCGTGCCCGAAGTCGTCGATCTCGACGAGAGCGCCTGCGATGCGCTGGAAGAACGGATCGGCGAGCTGGCCGAGCTGGGGCTCGAGCTGGAGCGCTTCGGCCCCAAGGCGATGCTGGTCCGCGCGACCCCTGCGATGCTCGGCGCGGGCGATGTCAAAGGGTTGGTCACCGACCTTGCCGACGAAATCGCCGCCTATGACCAGCATCTGTCCCTGAAAGAACGCCTCGACCATGTCGCCGCCACCATGGCCTGTCATGGTTCGGTGCGCGCGGGCAGGGTGCTCAATGTCGCCGAAATGAACGCGCTGCTCCGCGAAATGGAAGTCACGCCGCATTCGGGCCAATGCAATCACGGCCGCCCGACCTGGGTGAAGCTCGGCCATGGCGATATCGAGAAACTGTTCGGGCGGAAATAGTCTCGCTGTGTGATGCCGTTCCCGTCATCCCGGACTTGATCCGGGATCCAGGGCGGCGGGCGATGGTGTGTTTGGCTCTGGATTCCGGATCAAGTCCGGAATGACGGCGGTTTATTGGGATTCCGTCCCGATCAAAGTTTCAAGCACCACACTCAACGCCTGCGCATCGCCGGTCACCTCCACCTGTTTGATCCGCGCGGTTTCGCCCGATGCTATCGCCACCGACGATTTGGAGACGCCGAGCGTATCGGAGAACCAGCGCAGGATCGCTTTGTTGGCGGC
>JBPOET010000455.1:0-2042 GCA_051251675.1 Parasphingopyxis sp.
GAATAGGGCGGGCCATTGTCTGGATTGAAGGGGTTGAGCGATTCGTCGGTCAGAGTCGGATCGTTTTCGTCCACGACGGACGCATCCATCCAGTTGGTCAACACTTCCGGCCTGCCTTGGTGAGCATTGAGCGCAATATAGAGATCCGCCGCCGGAAGGGCAGCCAGGCAGTCGGCGCCGGGCCCGGAAAAATCCGCAGCCAGAGTGGGTGCGAGCGCTTCCGCCTGATACGCCCCCATCAGCGATCCGCCGCCGGAATTGCCGAGGATCACGATTTTTTCGACGCCCTGTTCGCGCAGCCATTGCATGCCGACCGAGATGTCGATCAGCGCATGTTCGAGCAGAAACAGGTCTTCAAAACCTCGGAACCGGGTGTTCCAGCCCAGAAACCCATATCCCCGGGCCGCGAAATAGGGGGCAATATAATGTTCGGTGAAGTCGACATTATAATGGGTTGCGATAACCGCGACTTTGGGCGCGGGATTGCCTTTCGGCGTCCAGTACAGCCCCTGGCAGGGATGTCCGCCCGCTTGGATGCGCGGAGCGGTCGGCGATGCCATACCGACAAACCGCCGGTCCACTTTTTCAACAATATGTGCTTCGTCCAGCATTAAAAGTCGTTCCCCAGATTAGGTGGTTGGTTCAGCCGAAAACGTCGAGAATGTCGATCGCCGGCGGTGCCGCCAATTCGGTGGCAAAAAGCTCTTTCAACGGAGCGAAATGCGCGGTCGCACTATGGGCTGCAAGCGCGGCCTTGTCCTCATAGACTTCGAAAACCTTGAAGACGCCGGGTTCCCAGGCGACGCGCGTCGGCTGGTAGTAGTGGCAACCCGGTTCGGCATCCGAACGGACGGTCGGCGCGGCAGCGGCCAGCGCATCTTCAACCTTCTGCGCGCTGCCCTCCTTTGCGGTAAGAGTCGCGATTATGGCTATCATGAAATCCCTCCTGATTCGGGCGTTTCGGCACGCCGTTTTTCAAACTCCCTAGAATACTAATTAATTTCCTTCAAGGCTGTGCGCTTCAACCGGGTCGACAATAGTTAGAATGCTAAGTAGAGAATCGCCATGGTGGACGAAAATCGCATCACACGCTGTCTGGTCGAACAGGGGCTTGCCGTCCAAGGCGAAGCGGTAACATTCGAACCTTGCGGGGGCGGGGTCTCCTGCGATGTCTTCAAGGTAGCGCTGAAGGGCGGCGATGTCTGCGTAAAACAGGCACTTCCGCAATTGCGCGTAGCGGCGGACTGGCGGGTTTCTCCAGATCGCTCGCATGTCGAGGCGATGTGGCTTCGCGAGGCCGGGCGGTTGGGCGTTCCCGCTCCCACAGTATTGTTCGAGGAGCCGGAGAATCATTTTTTTGTCATGACGTTTTTTCCAGAGGAAACGCATGATGTCTGGAAGGCGCGGTTGGCAGAGGGCCATGCCGATCCGGAGTTCGCCGCAGCGGTAGGCGAAGTGCTGGCGTTGATGCATAACGGGACCGCCAATTCCCGGGACATCGCGACAGCTTTCGACAATGGCGCGCTATTCGAAGCGCTGCGTATCGATCCCTTCATTCTCCATTGCGCGCGCCGGCATCCCGCCTATGCGGACCGGCTCGTGGCGCTTGCCGAACGGACCCGCAGCGAATGCCGGGCGCTTATCCATGGAGATTTCAGCCCGAAGAATATTCTGCGTGGACCCGAGGGGCCTGTCATTCTCGATGCCGAATGCGCGACCTATGGCGATCCGGCTTTCGACCTGGCTTTTTGCGCGGTCCATCTATTGCTCAAATCGCAGTGGCAGTTTCAAGCTTTCGACGCTCTGGCCACGGACGCGGCGGCCTTTGTGAACAGCTATCTCGAGGCGCGGGCGGATGCCGATGCGGAGGGCGCGGAAACCGCGGCCCGGCATGCGGTCGATCTGATGGCGGCGCTTATGCTTGCCCGCGTCGATGGAAAATCGCCGGTCGAATATCTTGATCATGCTGCGCAGGCCAAGGTGCGGCGGATTGCTCTTGCATGGCTAGGCAAGCCGCCGGGATCGCCCGGCGAACTGATAGC
>JBPOET010000456.1:0-2040 GCA_051251675.1 Parasphingopyxis sp.
GGTCGATACCGCTCCCCGGGAAAAAACGGTCGGCCCGGCCCAGCAGCGCGGGCGGGCGTTGGCCGCCGATCTCGCGGATATCGTCCGCCGCCGCATCGAGCCCGAGCTTGACGGTGGCGGGCCAGTCCGGCGCGGTCGGTGTCGATGCGAGCGCGGCCGAGGCCAGCGACAGCGTCATGACCGTCGCAAGAAAGGTTATCGCGAAGATCACAAGCGAGGAGAGAAGATAGCGAAGGTCGCTCGTCCTGCGATGGGATTTGTAACCGATACGCATGCTGCCCTCCTTCTTGGCGGCGATCGGCCCCGCGACTCGGGTTAACCGATCTGTTAAGGTGATAAATAGAGACATTTACTGATCGGTCAACCATATTTTCGAATTTTTTTGACAGTGCGCCCGTTCGAAAGCTTCGATCAGCGCGATCTCCGAACAGAGAATCGCTTCATAGTCCTGTTTTTGCGCTATTTTCTATCGTCCCATATTTTTCGGGAGACACCCTCGCCTTGAAACGCCCGGACAAGCTGATATGTACCGATCAGTTTACTTCTTATGCTGGAACTGCCGAGATGAGCGCATCCAAGAGAGACGATCTGGTCCAGAACGCCCTGAAGGTTTTTTATCAGGGTGGATTTCATGCGATCGGCATGGACCGGCTCGCCAGGGAAACCGGCGTTTCGAAAACCGCCATCTACAAACATTTCCGCACGAAGGAGGAACTGATCCTCGCGACGTTGCGGCTGCGCGACGAGCAGTTTCGCAACTGGCTGCGGCGGCGGATGGAGGCGCTGGCGACCGAGCCCAGGGGCCAGCTTCTCGCGATATTCGATGCGCTGGCCGAATGGATCGAAGAGCCGGGCTTTCGAAGCTGCATGTTCGTGAAGGCGTCGGCAGAGTACCAGGAAAAAGGCCACCCGATTCACGCAACGGCCGCCGAACATAAAAGACTGCTTGCAGCCTATTTTACGGAGATCGCACAAAAAGCCGGAGCGACCGAACCGGCAAAGCTCGCGCAGCAATTGCTGATCATCAAAGAGGGCGCGATCGTTCTCGCTCATCTCCATCAGGGGGACAATGTGGCCACCAACGCCAAGGCCCTCGCGCAAATCGTTATCGAACAGGCGCTTCCCGAAGAAACGGACCGGGCCGGACGATAGGGCCAGCAAGAATGTGGCGATTGGCTGGAAAGGCGGCTCGGGGCCGTCTGTAGTGGCGCACAAAAAAGGCCGGGCAGTTTCCCGCCCGGCCCTTCCTGGGAAATGATTGCTTGTCCTAGCTTTCGAAGTCGGCCGCGGTCAGCGCCGTCATCGCTTCGGCGATGGCCGCGTTGGTTGCGCGGACATCGTCCGGATTGGCGATCATGCCTTCTTCGACCAGATAACCGTCGGGGCCCCATGCGGACACATATTCGGCCACAAATTCGCGCAGGCCGCGGATCGCCTGCAAATGGTTGCCCTTGATATAGACGAACAGCGGCCGCGCGCCCGGATATTCGAAGCTCGCAATGCTGTCATAGGTCGGGGCGACGCCGTCGATCGACACGCCGACGACCTGGCCCTCATTCTGTTCGAGGAAGCTGTATCCGAGAAGCCCGAGATAACCGGGGTTCTGGGCAACGCGCTGGATGATCAGATTGTCATTCTCGCCCGCCTCGATAAAGGCCTGGTCTTCGCGGATCGCGGTGCAGACCCGGTCCTTGCGGTCCTCATCCTCTTCCTCGAGTGCGGCCATGGCGGGATTGGTGTCGCAACCGGCTTCCATGATCAGTTCTATAAAGGCATCGCGCGTGCCGCTCGTCGTCGGCGGCCCATAGACGCGGATGGGGGTGTCGGGCAGCGAGGGATCGATATCCGACCAGGTTTCGGCCGTCTGCTCTTCGCCATAAGGCTCGGCGGCAAGCGCTTCGTAGATCTGCGCGCGGGTCAGTTCCATGCCCGGGCCTTCCGGCGATTCCACAACGGCAAGACCGTCGATCCCGACCTGCAGCTCGATGATCTGGTCGACGCCATTTTCCTGGCACGTCGCGAATTCGCTGTCCTTCATCC
>JBPOET010000457.1:0-2033 GCA_051251675.1 Parasphingopyxis sp.
GGCTCCAACCCTGAAGCTGCCCGTCGCGTTGGTATGCCATCACGCGCCATTCTCGCTTCGGTCTACATGGTCTCCGGTGTCGCTGCCGCGGCCGCCGGTCTGCTGTTCGCCGCAAGACTGGGCTCTGGCTCATCCAATGCCGCTGTCGGTTTTGAACTGCAAGTGATTGCGGCGGTGGTGCTCGGTGGTACGTCTCTGATGGGTGGTCGTGGCTCCATGATCGGCACCTTGCTGGGAACCATGACCATCGCGGTCATTGGTAACGGGCTTATCCTCATGCGCATCTCCCCGTTCTTCACCCAGATCGTCACCGGCGCCATCATCCTGATTGCCATCTGGCTGAACACTCGTCTGTTTACCCGGGGCAGCGGCTCATGAGTGAAAGCAGTCATACCGCCATGACGGTCACGGGTGCCATCAGCGCTGCCAGTCTCGGCAACACGCTGATGCACGAACACATTCTCAACGACTGCAGCTGCTGGTGGAATCCACCGGCAGAAGCTGAACGCCAGTACCTGGCCGATGCCAGGGTAAGCATCGAGATTCTGTCGGAATTGCGACAGGACCCCTTTGTCTGCAAGCACAACATCGCACTCGATGATGAGGAACTTGCCATCAGCGAACTGCAGGCTTTTCGTCAGGCGGGCGGCGAGACCGTGGTGGACCCGACCTGTCGCGGCATCGGCCGTAACCCGGAAGCACTGGTACGTATAGCCAACAGCACCGGCTTGAACATCATCATGGGCTCAGGCTACTACCTGCAGGATTCGCATCCAGCCGAGCTCAAGTCATTGAGCGTGCAGGGCGTGGCTGACCAGATCATCGAGGAAGCCATTGAAGGTATCCGAATAGACGCGGTCGACGATGTGGACTGCGTGCGTATCGGCCTGATCGGCGAGATTGGCGTGTCATCGGACTTCACGGCCGATGAACGTAAATCCCTGCAGGGAGCCGCTCGTGCGCAAGTGCAGACCGGGCTGCCCCTGATGATTCATCTACCGGCCTGGTTCAGGCTCGGGCACGAGGTACTCGATATTGCCGAGAGCGAAGGTGTCGATCCGCAGCGGGTCATCCTGTGCCATATGAACCCGTCACATGATGACAGCGAGTATCAGCTGGGACTTGCCCGACGCGGTGCCTTCATCGAATACGACATGCTGGGTATGGACTACTTCTATGCCGATCAGCAGGTGCAATGCCCCAGCGATGATGAATCGGCTCGCGGCATCGTGCGTCTGGCCGACAACGGACTGCTTGACCGGGTTCTGCTCTCCCATGATGTCTTCCTGAAGATGATGCTGACCCGCTATGGCGGGAATGGCTATGCCTATGTGCAACGACATTTTCTGCCTCGACTGAAACGCCACGGCTTCAATGACGCCGCCCTGCACACGCTCACCCACCACAATCCACGACGTGTGTTCGACCCCGAATTCAAACCAGAAGGAAACCCGGCATGAGTGACTCCACCAAAAAACGTATCTTGCTCATCGGCGAAAGCTGGGTCAGCTCGGCAACGCATTTCAAGGGCTTCGACCAGTTCGGCAGTGTCACCTTTCACACAGGTGCCGACCCGTTGGTCAAGTCTCTGGAGGACAGCCCTTTCGAACTGACCTGGATGAAGGCACACGAGGCCGTCGAACAGTTTCCCTTCGACAAGGAAGGGCTTGACCAATACGATGCCTTCATTCTGTCCGACATTGGTGCCAACTCCCTGCTGCTGCCGCCCGATGTCTGGCTGCATTCACGCACCGTACCCAACCGACTGAAGCTGCTGCGCCAGCGTATCGATGATGGCGCCGGCCTGCTGATGTGTGGCGGCTACTTCTCCTTTCAGGGAATCGATGGCAAGGCGCGCTGGAGACGTACACCGGTAGAGGATGTGCTGCCCGTGACCTGCCTGCCCTGGGATGACCGTGTCGAGATGCCGGAAGGCACCACCGGGGAGTTCGTGCTGCCGGACCACCCCACCATGGCAGGCCTGAACCAGGCCTGGCCGCCGCTGTTGGGAGTCAATGAAGTGGAGCTGCGGG
>JBPOET010000458.1:0-2027 GCA_051251675.1 Parasphingopyxis sp.
GCTCAGGGCTAACGGACACAGGAAAAACCCTGCGGGAAACCGCCCTCTCCGAAATCGACAAGACCCGCTTCATTCCGGAACGGGGCCGCAAACGGCTGCGCTCGATGGTCGAGGGGCGGCCGGACTGGGTGCTCTCCCGCCAGCGCGCCTGGGGCGTGCCGATCACCGTCTATGTCGACAGAGAGGGCAATTATCTGAACGACCCCGAAGTGAATGCACGGATCATCGCAGCCGTGCGCGAAGGCGGGGCCGATGCATGGTTCGCCGCCGATCATCAGGCGCTGCTCGGCAACAAATACAGCCTCGATGACTGGGAAATCGTCACGGACATCCTGGATGTCTGGTTCGACAGCGGATCGACCCATGCCTTCGTTCTGGAAAGCGGCAAATGGCCCGATCTCCGTTCGCCCGCCGATCTCTATCTCGAAGGCTCGGACCAGCATCGCGGCTGGTTCCAGTCGAGCCTGCTCGAAAGCTGCGGCACGCGCGGGCGTGCGCCCTACAAGGACGTGCTGACGCACGGCATGACGCTGGACGCCAAGGGCTTCAAAATGTCGAAGAGCCTCGGCAACACGCTCGACCCGCAAAAGATCATCGACGTCAACGGCGCGGATATCCTACGCCTCTGGGCCTCGACCGTCGACTTCACCGAGGATCACCGGATCGGCCCGGAAATCCTCAAGGGCGTGACGGACATGTACCGCAAGCTGCGGAACAGTTTTCGCTATATGCTCGGCGCGCTTAGCGATTTCGACGAAAGCGAGCGCGTCGCCGTTGCCGACATGCCGGAGCTTGAGCGCTATGTGCTGCACCTGCTGGCCGAGCTGGACGCGACGCTGCGCGCGGCGGTGAACGACTACGCCTTCCCCCGCTATGTCCGCGCGCTGACGGATTTCGCCAACGAGGACCTGTCTGCCTTCTTTTTCGATATCCGCAAGGATTGCCTCTATTGCGACGCGCCGGACGATCCCAAGCGCCGCGCCTATCGCACGGTGCTCGACACGTTGTTCCACGCGCTGGTGCGCTATGCCTCGCCGGTCCTCTGCTTCACCGCGGAAGAAGTGTGGCAGACGCGCTATCCGGAAGCCGGATCGATCCATCTCGAAGAATGGCCCGACTTCGCTTCCCTTCTTCGTCATCCCCGCGAAGGCGCGGATCCAGAGGCGAGCGAAGGACTGGATTCCCGCCTTCGCGGGAATGACAATGGTTGGTTGTCGGATGCCAAACTTGCTGGAAAATGGGATAGGATTCGTTCAGCCCGTGAACAGGTGACGGAGGCTATCGAGCCGATGCGGCGCGACAAGGTGATCCGCTCCAGCCTCGAAGCAGAAGTCACGATGCCAGCCCTTGATGAGATGGATGCCGAGAGCTTTACCGAAATCTGCATTGTGGCCGGCACCCGTTATGAGGGCAATTCCGTGCAGGTAACCAAAACCGACCACAACAAATGCGGCCGTTGCTGGCGCCTTCTTCCCGATGTGGCGGAAGACGGGGCGCTGTGCGGGCGCTGTGCGGAGGTAATCGGTGCCTAGCGCGTTCACCCCCGACCTGTGTCAACCAGTGTCAACCTGGCGGATCGCAGCATGAGCGAAAACAAGCGTTTAGCGCGGGCTACTGTGATTGGTTATGTCCTCGCACTGATGATTTTCCTGATCGACCAGATATCCAAATACTGGATCATCACCCTACTCCAGCTGCCCCAGCGCGGCCAGATCGAACTGTTGAGCATCCTCAATTTCACCTGGGTGGAAAATCGCGGCGTCTCGCTCGGCATGCTGACCGCTTCGTCCGATACACAGCGCTGGCTGCTCGTCGGGCTGACGGGAGCGATTTCGCTTGGCGTGGTCATCTGGATCTGGCGGGAAAAGCGCACACAGGATGTGCTGGCCCTTGGCCTTGTGCTTGGCGGCGCAATCGGCAATCTCGTCGATCGGGTCCGCTACGGCTATGTCGCGGACTTTATCGATTTGCATTTTGGAGACTTTCAGCCCTTTTTGGTCTTCAATGTCGCCGATGCGGCGATTACC
>JBPOET010000459.1:0-2026 GCA_051251675.1 Parasphingopyxis sp.
GACCGTAAGCAGTTCGGCCGCCCCCTTGCCGCAACCCAGCTCGTCCAGCTGAAACTTGCCAATATGCAGACGGAGATTGCGCTCGGCCTCAATGCCGCGCTGACTGTGGGGCGTAACATTGATAACGGCACATGGGCGCCCGAGATGGTCAGCCTGATCAAGCGCAACAATTGCGGTAAGGCGCTCGATATCGCCCGCAATGCGCGGGACATGCATGGCGGCAACGGCATCGCCGACGAGTTTCACGTGATCCGCCATCTGGTGAACCTCGAAACGGTGAACACCTATGAGGGCACCCATGATGTCCATGCGCTGATCCTTGGCCGCGCGATCACCGGCATCCAGGCTTTCAGCAGCTAATGCCCAAAGCCCTTTCCGGCGTCCGCGTCCTCGACCTCAGCCGCATTCTCGCCGGCCCCTGGGCCACACAGATGCTTGGCGATCTGGGGGCGGAGATCATCAAGATCGAGAAACCGGGCGTGGGCGACGATACGCGCGGCTGGGGGCCGCCCTGGCACGGCGAAGGCGAGGCGCGCACCGCCGGCTATTATCTCTCCGCCAATCGCAACAAGAAATCGGTCGCCATCGATATCGCCACGCCGGAGGGGCAGAAACTGGTCCGCGACCTTGCGGCGCAAAGCGATATTGTGGTCGAGAATTTCAAGCGTGGCGGGCTCGCCAGATACGGCCTCGACCATGCGAGCCTCAAGGCGATCAACCCCAAACTCGTCTATTGTTCGATCACCGGTTTCGGCCAGGACGGCCCGGATGCGGACAAGCCCGGATACGATCTGATGATCCAGGCGATGAGCGGCTTCATGTCGATCACCGGCGATGCCGAAGGTCCGCCGCGCCGCATGGGCGTCGCCATGGTCGATCTCACGACTGGCATGAACGCCGCCGCCGCGATCCTCGCCGCGCTCTACCAGCGCGAGAAAACGGGCGAGGGCCAGCATATCGATATCGCGCTGTTCGATGTCGCCATGTCCAGCCTCGGCAACCAGGCGCTCAATTATCTCGTCTCCGGCGACACGCCAGGCCGCACCGGCAATGCCCATCCCAATGTCGTCCCCTATCAGCCGTTCGAGACCGCCGATGGCTGGATCATCGTCGCGGTCGGCAATGACAGCCAGTTTGCACGTTTCGCGGCGCTGACTGGCGAGGGCGCTATGGCCGAAGACGAGCGCTACCGGACGAACGCGGCGCGCGTGGAAAATCGCGACAGCCTGATCCCCCCGCTTGTCGATGCAATGCGAACCCGGACCAGCGCCGAATGGACGGCCGCGCTAATCGAGGCGAAGGTGCCGCATGGCCCGATCAACACGATCGAACAGGCTTTCGCCGAACCGCAGGCCGTGCATCGCGGATTGGCACAGGAAATCGACGGCGTCCCGCAGGTTGCCAGCCCGTTGAGATTGGGCGCTTCGCCGAAGGACGGCACAACCCCGCCGCCCGCGCTGGGCGCGGATACCGATGCGGTATTGGAGGAGTGGCTGGAACTATCGGACAGCGCGCGCGAAACGCTGCGCGAAAAGGGCGCTATCGGTTAACTCTGCGGCGAGCGCTGCACAGCGGATATCAGCACAAGTTCAGCTTCGGCGTGCGATAGGGTCCGCATGGTCCGGCAAAATTTCTCGAGCGGCAATCGGCTGGGCGCGATGGCGAGCGTCATTCTCGTCCATCTGCTGCTCGGCTACGCGCTGCTCACAGGCCTGGCGATTGATATGGTCCGCGAAACCGGCGAGCGGCTCAATATCGTCGCAATGCAGGAATTTCGGCAACCTGCACCGCCGCCCGAAAGCACCCAGTCGCCCGATCCCGATGAAGAGGGCGGCGCGGCTCCGCCCGATCTGCGCGCCGAAGCCACTCCCATTGTCGCGCCGGACCCCGTGATCCAACCGCCCACCCCGCCGACTATCGCCGCATCGCCAGACCCCAATCGGGGCGCAGCCAGAAACCAGGGCGCCGCCGCAACACCCGGCTCGGGAACCGGCGCAGGCGGCGAAGGCACGGGTAGGGGCAGCGG
>JBPOET010000046.1:0-9196 GCA_051251675.1 Parasphingopyxis sp.
GTCGTGCCCCGCGCGCAAGGCAAGGTGCTTGAGCTGGGCGCTGGCGGCGGAGCCAATTTCGCCCTTTACGATCCGGACCGCGTCACAAGTGTCGAGGGGGTCGACCCTTCGCCCGAATTGCTGTCCCGCGCGCATGAGGCGGCAAAGACCATCGGCCTTCCCTTCTCGATCGAACGCGGCATCGCCGAAGACCTGCCCTTCGACGATGCAAGTTTCGATACGGTGCTCACGACCTTCACCCTGTGCTCCGTTCAGGATCAGGCGCAGGCTCTTGTCGAGGCGAAACGCGTGCTGAAACCCGGCGGCCAGCTGCTCTTTTGCGAGCATGGCGCGGCCCCTGACGCCAAGGTCGCCAAATGGCAGCGCCGGATCGAACCGGTATGGAAACGGATCGGTGGCGGATGCCATCTCACACGACCGGTCAGCACCGCCGTCGCTCAGGCTGGATTCAGGATCGTGGAGCAAGAGAAGGGCTATATGGAACACTCGCCCCGCTGGGCGGGCTGGGTCGAATGGGGAGAAGCCCGGATATGATTGCACGAGCCGTGATTGCGGTTGCGGCCCTGTCGCTCGCCATTCCTGCCGCCGCCGAGCGGCGCGGCTATTCGGTGACCGGTTTCACCCGGATCCAGGTGCACGGCCCGTTCGTCGTCCGCCTGACCACCGGGAGCGGTTCATCGGCCTATGCGGAGGGCGACAATCGCGCGATCAACGAGATTTCGGTGCAGGTGATGGGCAACACATTGCGCGTCCGCCGCAATCTCTCGACCAACTGGGGCGGCTATCCCGGCGAGCGCGAAACGCAGTCCGCTATCCTGTATCTCACGACCCATGAACTGGAACAGGCAACGGTTATCGGCACCGGCGATCTCGAGATCGACCGGATGGCAGGCGGCCGGTTGCTCGTCAGCCTCGGCGGCAATGGCCGGCTCGCAATAGGCGAGATCGAAGCCGATCATGTCGCGCTGGCCGTCACCGGTGCGGGGGTGATGGAGGTTGGCGGCCATGCGGAAACAGGGCGGGTGACAGTGGAGGGACCGGGCACGGTCTCCGCTTCCGGGCTGGTGATCGAAAACCTTACCGTCAATCTCAACGGGCCGGGCAGCATTGAAGTGGCCGCCGAGCGCGAAGCGGAAGTCACGTCGGTCGGCAATGGTGTCGTAACCGTCCTCGGCGATGCGGCCTGCACCGATCGCAGTATCGGATCGGGCAATGTGAGCTGCGGCGGCTTTCTCAACCGGCGGTGAGGTAGCTGAGCGTTTCCGGCACACCCTCGCAGCGCCCTAGACCAATCCCAGTTTGGCCAGTTCGTTCAGCATTTTAGGCGGCATTTCCGCGATCCCATCTTCATCGCCGTCGAAATCCTGGGGCGCATCCTCCCCCTTCAGGTAACGCCAGCCCTGATGCGCACGTTTCGGGCGGGGCCGCACGGGAACAAGCCTCGGATCGAGCCGGATATTCCAGCGCCCGTCGCCATTCTCGACGAAACCCAGAATCCGTTGCCGCACGACCAGCCGGTGCTTGATGATCCAGAAAATGGAACCGCCGACCAGTTCCTCATGGCGGGTTGGGCGATAGCGCGTCGTAATCGTCACCTCGCCATCTGCGATCCGCGGCGCCTGCCGCTCCCGGATCCGCGCGATAGAATCGCAACCGACGGCAGGTTTGGTGATGTGCAGTTTCGCCATAGGATTCATCTGGGCCGCATGGCGCCGCCTATCAAGTTACCCCGCCAGCCCGGCCGCGACCGCGAGTCCAAGAAACGCCAGAAATCCGATAGAGTCGGTAATCATTGTCACGAAAACGGAGGAGGCCACGGCCGGATCCTGGTTCATGCGCTCCAGCGTTACCGGCACGAACACGCCCGCCAGGCCCGCCACCACGATGTTGACGAGCATCGCCATGGCGATAACCGCTCCCAGCAGCCAGTTCGAGAAGACCAGTCCGGCGCCGATCCCGATAAGAATGGCGATGGTCGCGCCGTTCAAAGTCGCGACCGTCAGCTCCTTGCGGATCGTCCGCCAGGTATTGGACCGGGTCAGTTCGTTCATCGCCAGCGCGCGCACGGCAACGGCCATGGTCTGCGTTCCTGCATTGCCGCCGATCGACGCCACGATCGGCATCAGGATGGCGAGTGCCACCATTTCCTCGATCGCCGCGCCAAATATCGAGATAATGAAACTCGCGACCAGCGCCGTACCGAGATTGGCGATCAGCCACCGCACCCGGCCGCCATAGGCTTCGCTGACCGGCTGATTGATATCGCCTTCGCCGGCACCGGAGAGGCGCAAAATATCCTCACCTGCCTCTTCGGAGATAATGTCGACGATATCGTCGACCGTGATCACGCCCACCAGCCGCCCCGAACTGTCGGTAACGGCAGCCGAAATCAGGCCATATTTCTTGAACCGCAACGCGACCTCTTCCTGATCCATATCGACCGGGATGAGCGTCTGTTCGCGTTTCATGACATCGCTGATCAGGAATTCCCGCGGCGTACGCAGGATCCAGCTCAGCGCGCATGTGCCGACCGGATGATGGGCCGTATCGACAACGAAAATTTCCCAGAATTCCAGCGTATCGTCCTGATTCTCGCGCAGATAGTCGATGACATCGCCCACCGTCATATTCTCGTATACCGCGACCAGTTCGCGCTGCATGACGCGGCCGGCGGATTCTTCCGGATAGGTAAGCGCTTCCTCGATCGCGGCGCGGTCGTCGGGATCGAGCGCGCTGAGCACTTCGCGCTGGTCGCCGGCCTCCATATCCTCGATAATCGCGACGGCGTCGTCGGTCTCGAGATTACCCGCGAGATCCGCGACCTGCACATTGTCCAGTTGGTCGACCAGATCTTCACGAACAAAATCGTTCATCTCGGCGAGAACTTCGCCGTCCAGCAATTCCGAAAGCGCAGCGGCCAGATCCGAGCGCTGGTCACGCCCGACCTGTTCGAACAGGTCGGCGATGTCGGCGGGGTGGAGGCGCCCGGCCAGCTCGCGCGCCGCCTCGTCATCGCCGGTTGCGACCGCGTCGATAACGGCGCCGACGAACTCGGGCTTCAGCCGGTCATCCTTGTCGAGTTCTGTCTCTGTATCTTCGGTATCGGGAGCGTCAGCGGCAATTTCACTCATGCGGCGTCCTCCCTCTTGTCGCACATCCGACGATGCGACCGGCCCAAAGCCGCCTTAAACCGAAACTGATCGGCTTGTCAGCCTTTCTTCGCCGCAGCGATCGGTTACTATGCGGCAAATGCCACATTATTCCCTTTCCGTGCTCGACCAGTCGCCCATCGCAGAAGGGCGCAGCGCCGCCGACGCCATTATCGATACGCTCGATCTGGCGCGCCATGCCGATGCGTTGGGCTATCACCGCTACTGGGTTGCCGAGCACCATGCGAGCCCGGCGCTGGCCGGCGCGGTGCCCGAAGCGCTGATCGGGCCGATAGCGCAGGCCACCACGCAGATCCGTGTGGGGTCGGGCGGCATCATGCTGCCCCATTATTCGCCGTTCAAAGTGGCCGAAACCTTCTGCCTGCTGAGCGCGCTGGCACCCGGACGCATCGACCTTGGCCTGGGCCGGGCACCCGGCGGGGACGGCCGGACGATGCTGGCGTTGCAGCGCGACCGCAGCAGGCGCATGGCGCATGACGATTTCCCGAACAATCTTGCCGAGCTGCTCGCCTATTTCGATCACAGCCTGCCCGAGGACCATGCCTTTGCGCCGCTGATGGACACTTTGCCATCGGGCGGCGGCATGCCCGAGCCGTGGCTTCTGGGTTCTTCGATGGACAGCGCATTATGGGCGGCCGAAGCGGGTCTGCCTTATTGTTTCGCCGATTTCATCAACCCCGAGGGCGCGGCGATGACGGCCGAATACCGCGCGCGTTTCAAGCCGTCGTCCCGTCTGCCCGGGCCCCATGTGATGGTCGCAAGCTGGGTTATCGCGGCGGATACCGCCGAACGGGCCGAACGGCTCGGCAAACCCGCGGCGATGCTGGGAGCGCTCCTTCGGCGCAACGTCCTGATTCCCGTCCCCGCCATCGAAACGGCGGAGAACTGGCTGGCGGAAAATCCGGCGGCACTTTCCTCGCGGCGACGGCGGGTGATTCTCGGCACCGCAGCCGAGGTCCGCACGGGGGTCGATGCGGTTGCCGCGGAATATGGCGCGGACGAGATGATGCTGGTAAACATCATGTCCGATCATACGGCCCGGCGGGACAGTTATCGACTGGTGGCGCAGGAATATGGACTAGCGCCGCGGGCCAAGGCTGCCTAGGGACACCAACACGAATTACCTGACCAGGAGACACTATTCATGTCCGATACGCTTACCATTTCACTCGAGACCGGCGATGTCGTCATCAAGCTGCGGCCCGATCTTGCGCCGAACCATGTTGCGCAGATCACCGAACTCGCCAAGGACGGCTTTTACGATGGTGTCGTGTTCCACCGCGTCATTCCCGGCTTCATGGCGCAGGGCGGCGATCCCACCGGCACCGGCATGCACGGTTCGGACAAGCCCAACCTCGCCCAGGAATTCAACAGCGAACCGCATGTTCGCGGCACCTGTTCGATGGCGCGTTCCCAGGATCCGAACAGCGCCAACAGCCAGTTCTTCATCTGCTTCGACGATGCCGAGTTCCTCGACGGCCAATATACGGTTTGGGGCCAGGTGACATCCGGGATGGAACATGTGGACGCGCTGCCCAAAGGCGAGCCGCCTGCCCAACCGGGCGTCATCAAGTCGATGACGGTCAGCTAGGCAGCCGGTCATGGCCAATCCGGTCACCCTGGTCACAGGCGCATCGAGCGGGCTCGGCGCATTGTTTGCGCGGGCCTGCGCGGCGCGCGGCGACCGGGTCGCGCTGGTCGCGCGGCGCAAGAACAAGCTGAGGGAACTGGCCAGGGAGCTCGGCCCGGAAACGATCGTCATATCGGAGGATCTGAGCGACTATGACGCACCCGAAGCGATTGTCGAGGCGATCGAGGATGCCGGGGCCCATGTCGATATCCTGATCAACAATGCGGGCTTCGGCGCGCGCGGCACATTTCACGAGCTGCCGATCGGCGACCAGACCGACATGATCCATGTCAACGCGGTCGCCGTCGCCCAGCTCTGCCACCGGGTTGTGCCGATGATGATCGCCAATGGCGGCGGCGCAATCCTCAACGTGGCGTCCACGGCGGCCTTCCAGGCCGGGCCCGGCATGGCGGTCTATTATGCCAGCAAGGCCTTTGTCCTTTCGCTGTCGGAAGCGCTGCATGAGGAACTGGAACCACACAATATTGCAGTCACCGCGCTTTGCCCCGGGCCGACCAAGACGGAATTCGCCGAACAAGCCGACATGGCGGATTCGCAGCTATTCGCAAAATTCGCGGGCGATCCGGAAGCAGTAGTCGAGGCTGGGCTGAAAGGGTTGGCGAAGAACAAGGCGATCATTGTGCCCGGCGCCGTCAACAAGGCGATGGTGCAATCCAACCGCCTGACCCCGCGCAGCGTGAGCCGCGAAATCGTCAAGCTGTTACAGCAATAGCCTCGCTCGCTGGCGATTGGCCGCTTGCCTGGCGGCATACCCGACTGAACAGCCAGTCATGGAATTGCCGGACCGGCTTGCGTCGCAGTGCGGAGCGGCGGCAGGAGAACCAGTAGCTGTACGGGCTCTCAACCTCGGTGTCGAACAATCTGCCCAGACGATCGTCCGATGCGTCGTGAAGATGAGAATCCAGCATGAAGGCGACACCCAGCCCCTGCGCTGCCGCATCAAGCATCAACTGGCCGGAATCGAAATGATCTTCCGCTGCAGGTTCGAGATTCGGATAACCGATGGCATTGCGCCAGAAGTGGAAGGTTTCCGGCATATCCCGATGCAAAAGGATGGTCAGGCCAGCAATCTGCTCGGGCTCGACAACGGGAGCCCCGCGCAGCGTAAGGCCGCGCGCGGCAATCGGGGTGATGATGTTGTGATCGATCTTGCGCGAATAGAGCCCCGGGTCGATCGACTGGGAGAGGGTGATTGCAGCGTCCAGCCCGTCGCCGAGCCGCGCTGTCCCATGCGCGGCGGTATCGATGTCGATATGAAGCTCCGGATGCATCTGGCGCAATTCCGGTAATTTGCCGATCAATCGCTGCGAAGCGAAAAGCGGCAACACACCGAGCTTCAACCGCACAAGATCGGCCTGCCCGGTAGACACCTCGATGGCATTGGCAAGGTCGTTCAACGGCGCCGAAACTCGCGCCAACAAAGCCTCGCCATCCTCCGTCAATACCATCGCATGATGACGGCGTTCGAATAGCGCCCTGCCTAGAAAATGCTCGAGATTCTGGACCCGGCGGCTGAGTGCCGGCGAGGAAAGGGACAATTCCTCCGCCGCAGCCTTGACCGACCCCAAGCGAGCGACTTGTACAAAGGCCTCAATGGCGGTCAGCGGCGGCAATCGGCGCATGAACTGGTTCCTTCCGGTTCACAATCCCATATCCGGTGTCACGGGGAGGTGAGTTGCAATAACTGCAATCCTTAACAAGTTTTTCGCATTTGCACAATTGCAATTTGAAACCCATTTAGGCGGGGCCTTACAGGCATCCTCTCCTAAGACCCTTCGGGTCGGCCTTCCCCCCTCTTTGGCCGACCCGTTTTTTTTGGCCGATGGCCGACCAGCCGCAAAATCGAGATTTGCCGGCCGGAGGCGGTTCGCAAGAGCCGAGTCAGCACCTATGTAGGACTTCGCCACAGAAACGGAGTTCCCATGGCCGACGCCGAAACGCCCCCCGTTACCGAAAGTCACAAGCTGCAGGTCGCCAATGCGCGGCCGGAAGATTCGGGACGGGGACTGGCCCGCATGTCGCGCGAAACGATGACGACGCTCGGCCTTGCGGAAGGCGATGTCGTGACGATAACCGGAAAACGCACGACGCCCGCCCGCGCGGTTCTGCCTTATCCGGACGATGAAGGGCTTGCGATCCTGCGCATCGACGGGCTTCAACGGGCCAATGCCGGCGCCGGGTCCGGCGATTTCGTAACCGTCGAAAAGGCCGAATCGAAAGCCGCGAAGCGCGTTATTTTCGCGCCCGCCCAACGCAATCTGCGGCTGCACGGCAATGCCGACGCCCTGAAACGCAGCTTCGGCATGAAACCGCTCACCCAGGGCGATGTTGTCGCGACCGCTGGGCAGCGCCCGGTCGACCAGGCCGGAATGCCGCCCCAGCTGCGCCAGATGATGAACGCGCCAGCCTATGCGTTGCAGGAAATCCGGCTCCTCGTCACGGCGACAACGCCCAAGGGCATCGTCCATATCGATGCGAACACCGTTGTCGAACTGAAAACCGAATATACCGAGCCGACCGAAGCGCGCCGCGCCGATGTCACCTATGACGATCTTGGCGGCATGGGCGAGACGATCGACCAGGTTCGCGAGATGGTCGAGCTGCCACTGCGTTATCCCGAGCTTTTCCAGCGCCTGGGCGTCGAACCGCCCAAGGGCGTGCTCCTCCATGGACCGCCCGGAACCGGCAAAACCCTGCTGGCCCGTGCTGTGGCCAATGAGAGCGACGCGGAGTTTTTCCTTATCAACGGCCCGGAAATCATGGGCTCCGCTTATGGCGAAAGCGAAAAAAAGCTGCGCGAAATCTTCGAGAAGGCGGCCGATGCCCAGCCGTCCATCGTTTTCATCGACGAGATCGATTCGATCACCCCGAAGCGCGACAAGGTTGCCGGCGAGGCGGAGAAGAGACTTGTAGCGCAATTGCTTACCCTGATGGACGGTCTGCAGAAACGCGCCAATCTCGTCGTCGTGGCCGCGACCAACCGCCCGGAAGCGATCGACGAGGCGCTGCGGCGCCCCGGACGGTTCGACCGCGAAATTATCGTTGGCGTGCCCGATGAGCGCGGACGGCGGGAGGTTCTCGCTATCCATACTCGCGGCATGCCGCTGGCCGAAGATGTCAGCCTGCGCGATCTCGCGCGGCAAACATACGGCTTCGTCGGCGCGGATCTTGCCGCGCTGACGCGCGAAGCGGCGATTGAGGCGGTGCGGCGCATCATGCCGAAGCTCAATCTCGAAGACCGCACCGTCCCTACCGAAGTGCTCGACGAGTTGTCCGTCGATCGCCGCGATTTCGAGGAAGCGCTCAAGCGCATCCAGCCTTCCGCCCTGCGTGAGGTGATGGTGCAGGCACCCAACGTCCGGTGGGACGATATCGGCGGGCTGGACGAGGTTCAGAAACGCCTGAAAGAAGGCGTGGAACTCCCCCTCAAGGATCCGGACGCATTCCGGCGCCTCGGCATTCGTCCCGCGAAAGGGTTCTTGCTTTACGGGCCACCGGGCACGGGCAAGACCCTGCTGGCCAAGGCAACGGCGCATGAATCGAATGCCAATTTCATCGCCACCAAATCATCCGATCTGCTTTCCAAATGGTATGGCGAGAGCGAGCAGCAGATCGCGCGGCTCTTTGCACGCGCCCGGCAGGTTGCGCCCACCGTTATCTTTTTCGACGAACTGGACAGCCTCGTTCCGGCACGCGGCGCGGGCCTCGGCGAACCGCAAGTCACCGAGCGGGTGGTGAACACGATCCTGGCCGAAATGGACGGGCTTGAGGAGCTGCAATCGGTCGTCGTGATCGGGGCTACCAACCGGCCCAACCTGATCGATCCGGCGCTGCTCAGGCCGGGACGGTTCGACGAGATGGTCTATGTGCCGGTTCCCGAAGAAGCGGGCCGCCGGCGGATCCTTGCGATCCATACCTCGACCATGCCGCTGGCCGACGATGTCGATCTCGATATATTGGCCGAGCGGACGGACCGGTTCACCGGCGCCGATCTTGAGGATTTGACGCGGCGCGCGGGGCTTTACGCCTTGCGCCGGTCGATCACGGCGGAAAAGGTCGCCATGGCCGATTTCGAATCCGCCCTCAAGGACACACGGGCCAGTGTCACCGGTGAAATGGAACGCGAATATGAATTGATGGCGGCCAAGCTCAAACAGGATTCGCTTGCCATCAACCCTATCGGCTTCATTTCGCCCGGCATGCTGAGCCCGACCAATGAAGACAAGCATGAATAGGGCCCGAACCTAGTCTTCCAGCTTGAGCGCCGCCCAGACTGTGAGGATTCCGAAAAGCGCGGCGCTGATCAGGAAAGGTAGCGGCATCGACACGCCGTAGATCAGCACGCCGAGCGCCGGGGCCGCGACAAAGGCGGCGC
>JBPOET010000460.1:0-2026 GCA_051251675.1 Parasphingopyxis sp.
GCGTTTCTCTGTTCGGACGATGCGGGTTTTGTCACGGGATCGACCATGTCGATCAATGGCGGCCAGCATATGTATTGATGCCGGTCATGGGCGGCGACGGCAATCTCTATCGGCCGCCGGTCAAGCGCAGCATCACGATTGCGGGGCACCAGACCTCGATCACCCTCGAGCCGCTTTTCTGGGACGCGCTCGAACGGGCTTCCGAGCAGGCGGCCCTGCCGCTGAACGCCCTTGTCGCGCGGATCGATGCGGCGCGGCTGGAAAGCGCGGATCCGCCCAATCTGGCGAGCGCGCTGAGAAGCTGGCTCTACGCCAATGCACACCGGTACGATGGGCGGGAACCGGCCTGAGGCCCTAGACTTCGCGGTCCAGCAATATCCGGGCCTGCGCACCGATCTGCGCGAGCATCGCCGCACTGGGGACCGGAGCCAGTTTCGCGCGGTCGATCAGCTCCGTGAACTGCTTGACCCGCGGGCCATGAAGGGCGAGCCAGTTTGTCACATCCCCCATGGGATCGCCGGAATTGCCGCGGGCCAGGAAGTCGAGGCGCAATTGCTCGAAATCGCGGCTGAGATTGGCGGCGAGCAGCCGTTCCCAGGGGTCGCTTGAACCAAAGCGCAGCGCCGTGGCGTTGGCCCAGTCCAGGCCCAGCGCTTCGCCGAGCCGGGTGTAAGCCAGGGCGACATCGATTTCCGCAACTCCCAAGCGTGCGGCCAGGTCCGACGTCGTGACGAGACCTTTCAGTTCGACGATTCGCACGATCCGGTCGATCAGCTCGCGGCTGACATCGATATCGGCAACCTGCTGATGCATGGCTTCCGAAAATGACCGGGATTCGTCCTTGAGCAGTTCGTCCAGCGCGATGCTGAGTCGCTCGACGCCCGGGCCGAGCCGTTCCGCCAACGCGCTTGGATCCGTCGTCTCGCCGCTGACGCGGATAAGGTCCGCCATCGGCATCCGCAGATTTTTCCGTGCCAGATTGAACAGGCGCAGGCGCTCGGCTTCGCTGATATCGGCCTGCTCGATGTCCTGCCAGAGCGATTCAAGGCCGAACAGTTGGTCGGCCGTGAAATAGGCGAGCGCTATATGCGCAAGGCCCACGCCCTCTTCTTCGCTGAGTTCGAACGGCATGACGAAACCGATGCGGTTGACGACGCGGTTGGCAATCTTCGTCGAGATGATTTCGCGCCTTAGCCGATGGTTGGCGATCGCTTCGGGGAAGCCCTCCTGCATGGCTTTCGGGAACGCGTTGCGCAGCAGCGGCTCGAGCATTGGATCATCGGGAAGCGCGGTGGCTTCGACGGCGTCCTGCAGCGTCAGCTTGCTGTGCGCCAGCAGCACCGAAAGCTCCGGCCGGGTGAGCCCGCGATTGTCATTTTGCCGGCGGAGCAATTCATCGTTCGCGCCAAGGCCCTCCACCAGCCGGTCTATCCGCTCGCTTGCTTCCAGGGTTTCGATCACCCGCACATGGCTGGGCAAGTCGGCTGCGCTGTTATGCTCGGCAAGGGAAAGGGCCAGCGTTTGCAGGCGGTTATCCTCGAGCACAATAAAGCCGACCTCATCCGTCATCGATTCCAGAAGCGTGTTGCGCGCCTCGAACTCGAGCCGGCCTTCGAGCATCTCCCGGTTGAGCGGGATCTTGATATTGACCTCGTTATCCGAACAATCGACGCCCGCGCTGTTGTCGATAAAGTCTGTATTGATGCGCCCGCCATGCACGGCATATTCGATCCGCCCGGCCTGGGTCAGGCCCAGATTGGCGCCTTCGCCGATTGCCTTGGCGCGCACGTCGCGGCCGTTCACACGCACCTTGTCATTGGCCGGATCGCCAACCTCGATATGCGCTTCGCTCGACGCCTTGATATAGGTGCCGATCCCGCCGAACCAGATCAGATCGATTTCGGCCTTGAGGATTGCCGAGATAATCTGCGAGGGCCGCATCGTTTCTTCGGTGACGCCAAGCATCTCCTGCACTTCGGGAGAGAGCGGGATTTCCTTCATCGAACGCGGGAATACGCCTCCGCCC
>JBPOET010000461.1:0-2023 GCA_051251675.1 Parasphingopyxis sp.
ATCCACGGCATTGCCGGCGCCGCTCATAAACACCGATTCCGTTACTTCGAGTTCAAGCCGGTCGGCCGGCATGCGCGCCTTTTGAAGGGCATCCGATACCGTGTTCGGCAGCGCCGGAACGACCAGCTGGACCGGTGATACGTTGACAGCGACGGTGATCTCGTCCGGCCAGGTCGCGGCATCCATGCAGGCCTTGCGCAACACCCATGCTCCCAGTTCTTCGATGAGGCCGCTTTCTTCGGCGATCGGGATGAAAACGGCCGGAGAGATCAGTCCGCGCGATGGGTGTTTCCAGCGCAGCAGGGCTTCAAACCCCGTAACCCGCTGCGTGGATGCGGATACCAGCGGTTGGTAGAGCAGATGGAATTGATCGGTGCCGATCGCCTGGCGCATATCGTGTTCCAGTCGGACGCGCTCTTCAGCGTCGACCTGCATTTGCGGGTCGAAATTGCAGAAAGTGGCGCGCCCCAGCGATTTCGCGTGATAGAGGGCGAGATCCGCCTTGCGCACGAGATCGTCGACGGTGTCTCCGTCGATCGGGCCATAGGAGCAGCCGATGCTCAGCCCGATCCTGATCTGGACGTTGTCGATCATATAAGGTTCGCTCACTGCGGCGATCAGCTTCTCGGCCAGCGCTTCCACGCCGACCCGGCTCTGGGCATCGTCGACAACGATGGCGAATTCATCGCCGCCGATCCTGCCGACCGTACCGCGTGGGCCGACAAGGTCCCTCAGCCGCCGTCCGACGGTTTTCAGGACGGCATCGCCCTTGGGATGGCCGAAGGTATCGTTGACCGGCTTGAACCCGTCCAGATCGAGGAACATGATCGCGCACGGAATGTTTTTCTGCTTGGCTTCGCTCAGTGCGGTATCCAGGAGAGTTCTGACGCGAGACCGGTTCGGCAGGCCCGTCAGGACGTCGAGATTGGCGAGATGCTGCAGCTTGGCGTGGGAGCTTTTGGTGTCGGTAATGTCCAGCCCGACGCCCCGATATCCCTGAAAACGGCCATCTTCATCGATGATTGGGCTTCCTGATAGGGTTACCCACCGGCATTTGTTTTCAGCGCCGACTTCAAGCTCAATCTTGTCGAACCGTTCCCGGTTCGCCAGGATTTGCGACAGGTTTTGCTTGTTGCCCAGCACTGCTGCGAGAGGCTTGCCGAGCAGCTGATACGTGGCCGCGCCGACCAGTTCGCCCATCCTGGGCGACACATATGTCAATTGAAACTGGCTATCGACCTGCCACAACCAGCCGGCGCCCCGGTCTTCATATTCCTGCAGCAAGTATCGGATATCGGAACGCTTGGCCGCGAGCACGCCTGCACGGTCAATCTGGCCCTGCCAGGAACGCGCGAGAAGGAGAAAGCCGACAAGCGCAGCACCGGAATAGGCTATCAGGATCGCGATGCCGGGGAACGCCATCGCGCCGCCGCCATAATAGGCCGCAAAGGCGAGACCGGCGCCAAGCAGGGATATCCAGAGGGTGATTGCAGCGGGTATAACGGCTACCGAAATACCGCTCACCATCATCATCGCGACGAGACCGCCGGTAAACGCATAGTTGATCGGCGCACCGGAAATCGCGGCATATACGGGCATCGCAATCCAGAGCGCCGCCCGAATTGCGCCGTCGAGAGCGGCGATCCTTATTTTCATAGCCGGTTGCTGATCGCTCCGCCGGACCATGGTCGTGCGGTTCAGCCAACGCGCGGAAATATATGTCGCGGCGATGATCAGGCCGAGCCAGCCGAGCAAAACAAGGATGGGAAGGTGCCGGTATTCCAGTAGGGCGAATACGACTGCGCAAATGGTTTGCGTCGCCCCGGAATAGAGCGTGAAGCGGGAAAGGATCGTGAGCTGCGCGTTGCGCACTTCGCCCGCAGGCGCGTGGCGTTCTTCAATCCTGTGTGCAGGATTGCGGGAGTCATCTTTGCGCCGCATGGGCGTTCGTGCTTCGCGCACTCGCAAGGAGTCTTGTGCTGCCATCGGCTCCGGCTCGAATTAATGCAGCTTCCTATTAGGC
>JBPOET010000462.1:0-2022 GCA_051251675.1 Parasphingopyxis sp.
GCCGATATCGGGCATGATGCGGAAAACCGGATCGTGCCGTTTGGCAGTACATAAAAATCGCGCGAAAACGGTGCGTGTTTACGCTTAGTTAACCATCTTCGGTGAGAACCTTGCCTGTTGCGCGAAAATGCTCGCGACGCTGGGGCAAGGATGCCGAGAATATGGCCGATATCAGTCAGGAACAATCGCTCGACGAGAGCCGTTACAAGGCGATCCGCAAATCCCTTGCCGAGGCACAGACGCTAATTCTGTCTTTCACAGCTGAAGGCAAATTTGCAGACGCGCAACCGGACTGGACTGTGCTAACGGGCCAGGCGCGCGTCGATTTTGAGGGCTATGGCTGGAAAAGGGCGATCCACCCCGATGATCTCGCAACCACCGAAAACGAATGGAACATCGCAAGCAACAAAGGCATGCGGTTTCTGCGCGTCCACAGGATCCGCGATCGCGATGGCGCATGGAAGCGCGTTGCGTGGAATGCGATTCCGCAATTCGACCAAGCGAACGAGATCCAGTCATGGACGGTCCTTCACTCCGATATCACGGACCTGCGGCCCAACAGCCGCGAGAAGGTCACGCCCCTGTCGGGTTCGATGCTGCGACCGCTCGAATACTCATCGATCATGGATCAGATCGGCGAAGGCATCATCGTTACCGATACACTCGGGCAGATCATCTTCGTCAACGACGCGGCCGTCAAACTGCACGGCGTACACAATCTTGATGTCGATCCGAAAGACTATGCCGAATCCTATCGGCTGTTCACGGTCGATGGCGAGCCCTATCCTGCGCTCGAGCTTCCACTCGCCCGCGCGGTTCTCCAGGGACAAACGGTTGAGGATGCGCGTTGGCGAATAAGGCGGCCGGACGGTTCGGAAATTCTGGCGATAGGCACGGCCCGGCCATTGTTCGATTCTGACGGCAATCAGGCGGGCGCCGTGCTGGCCATGCGCGATGACACCGCGCGCCACGCGGCGGAAGAACAGTTGGCCTTGCTCAACGAGACCCTCGAAACCCGTATCGAGGAAGCCCTGGACGAGCGCGCGGCTGCAGAGGAAGCTCTGATGCAGGCTCAAAAAATGGAGGCCGTAGGCCAGCTAACCGGCGGTATCGCCCATGACTTCAACAATCTGCTGACGGTGGTTTCGGGAAGCGTGGAGCTCCTCGAACTGCGGCTGGCAGGCGTAGACGACGCCAAAGTGCACCGGAACCTTGCGAGCATAGGGGCGGCAGCCAAGCGTGCCGCCGCACTGACGCAGCGACTTCTGGCATTTTCCCGGCGCCAATCACTGGCTCCGGCCCCCACAGACCTCAACCAGCTGATCGGCGATGTCGGCGACATGATCCAGCGCACGATCGGCGAGAACATAATCTTCGCAGCCGATCTCGCGCCGAATATGCAACATATCCGCATCGACAGCCACCAGCTCGAGAATGTCCTGTTGAACCTTGCCCTCAACGCCCGGGATGCGATGCCAGAAGGTGGCCAGCTATGGTTCAAAACCGAAGCCACGGAAATTGGGAATGGCCATGCGGAACTTATGCCGGGAGACTATGCCACCATCTCCGTCATCGACACGGGGACCGGCATGGATCCAGAGACTATCGCACGGGCGTTCGAGCCGTTTTACACCACCAAGGAAGTCGGCAAGGGCACCGGTCTCGGCCTTTCCATGATCTATGGGTTCGCCAAACAATCCGGCGGCCATGTCGACATTGCCTCCGAGTTGGGGGTTGGCACGACTGTCAAACTTTTCCTGCCGGTCCATCGCGACGAGACGGAGCGCACCGCGCAAACCGAGCAATAAGCCTCGCCGCAAACGCTCGACAACGGCACGCGCACCTGCCAGAATCTTTCCATGCGAGAGAAAGAGTTGCGCCTGGCCCTTGTCTGTTATGGCGGCATCAGCCTCGCAATCTACATGCATGGGATCACCAAGGAAATCTGGCGGCTGAGCCGGGCCCGCCGCGCCGTTCATGACGACCTTGTACCGACAGACACATCGCAACGCGTGTATCGCG
>JBPOET010000463.1:0-2022 GCA_051251675.1 Parasphingopyxis sp.
AAGATCGTCGTGACCGATTCCCGCAAGGCGCGGGACGGCAAGTTCATCGAGCGTATCGGCAGCTACAACCCGCTGCTCGCCAAGGATAATCCCGATCGCGTGAAGCTCGACGAAGAGCGCGCGAAGCATTGGCTGTCGGTCGGCGCGCAGCCGTCAGACCGCGTGATGCGGTTCCTCGACGCTGCGGGTATCCTGGAGCGCAAGCCGCGCAACAATCCGCAGAAGGCCGAGCCAGGCGACAAAGCCAAAGAACGCATCGAAGAAAAAGCGGCCAAGGAAGAAGCGGCCAAGGAAGCTGCGGCAGCAGCAGCTGCACCGGCTGAAGAAGCGCCTGCCGAGGAAGCTGAAGCACCTGCCGAAGAAGCCGCTGCCGAAGAAACCGCTGCCGAGGAAAGCAAAGCTGAAGAAGCTCCGGCCGAAGAAGCTCCTGCTGAAGACGCTCCCGCAGAAGAAGAAGCCAAGAGCTAAATCTTGGCCGACAAGCGCATTATCCTCGCCGTCATTGCCGGAGCACAAGGCATTGGCGGCGAGGTGCGCCTCAAACTGTTCGCCGAAAGTCTGGACAGTTTGAAACAACACAAGACCTTCGAGGTGGGTGGCAAGACGCTCACGCTCAAGTCTGTGCGCCAGACCAGCAAGATGCCGGTCGCCCGCTTTGCGGAGATCACCGATCGCAACGGCGCGGAGGCCTTGCGCGGCGCCGAACTGACGATCCCGCGAGATGCCTTGCCGCCGCTGGCCGAGGGCGAATATTACTATATCGACTTGATCGGCCTGCCCTGTATCACCGACAGCGGCGACCCGGTCGGCGAAGTCATCGCCGTCGAAAATTTCGGCGCGGGCGATATCCTGGAGATCCGCAAGCCCGACGGTTCGGATTTCATGGTGCCGATGAAAGCGGCTACAACGTCTGAAGACGAGATTACCCTGGACAGTGATTTTCTCGAATGACCTTCACCGCGACCATCCTGACCCTCTACCCGGAAATGTTCCCGGGGCCGCTCGGACACTCCATCGCGGCGCGCGCGCGGGACGAGGGGAAATGGGCGCTCGAAACGCTGCAGATTCGCGATTTCGCGACGGACAAGCATCATACGGTGGACGATACGCCGGCCGGCGGCGGCGCGGGCATGGTGATGAAGGCCAATGTGTTGGGGGCGGCTATCGATGAAGCGCTTGTGCGTCAGCCGGATGCCCCTGTACTCGCCATGTCGCCGCGCGGGAAGCCGCTGACACAGGCGCGTGTGCGGCAATTATCCGCCGGGCCTGGCGTCACCATCCTGTGCGGCCGGTTTGAAGGATTTGACGAGCGGATTTTCGAGGGGCGGCCGGTCGAGGAAGTGTCGATCGGCGACTATATCCTGTCCGGTGGCGAAATCGGCGCTTTGGTTCTGTTAGACGCTTGCATCAGGCTGCTTCCCGGGGTAATGGGCGCGGCTTCAAGCGGCGATGAGGAAAGCTTCGAACAGGGGCTTCTCGAATATCCGCATTACACCCGGCCTAAAGAATGGGAAGGGCGCATAATCCCTGAAGTGTTGCGATCGGGGGATCATGCGAAGATCGAGGCATGGCGGAAGACCATGGCCGAGAACATAACACGGTCACGGCGGCCGGATCTTTGGGAACGCTATACTGGCGCTCCGGATCAGTCGCCCTCTGGCGCGCAACGCGAAAAGCTAAAGGACGAATGAGATGAATCTCATCGAAACACTCGAGGCGGAAGCCATTGAGAGCATTACGAGCGACAAGAAACTCCCCGATTTCAAGGCGGGCGATACGCTGCGCGTGGGCGTGAAGGTCGTTGAGGGTGAACGCACCCGTATCCAGAATTATGAAGGCGTGTGCATCGCGCGCACCAATCGCGGCATGGGATCGAGCTTCACGGTTCGCAAAATCTCGTTCGGCGAAGGCGTTGAGCGCGTATTTCCGCTTTACAGCCCGAATGTCGACAGCGTGACCGTGCTCAAGCGCGGCATCGTGCGTCGTGCCAAGCTTTACTATCTGCGCGGCCTGACCGGCAAG
>JBPOET010000464.1:0-2018 GCA_051251675.1 Parasphingopyxis sp.
GTTTCGTCATGGGTGTCGGCGTTGCCGGTCTGCAGGCGATTGCGACAGCCCGGCGGCTTGGCGCTCAAGTATCGGCAACCGATGTGCGGGCTGCTACGAAGGAACAGATTCAAAGCCTTGGCGCAAAACCGATTTTCGTCGAGGAAGTCGAAGGGATCGAAGGTGAGGGCACCGGCGGCTACGCCACCGAAATGTCTGAAGAATATCAGAAAGCGCAAGCCGAACTGGTTTCGTCGCATATCGCCAAGCAGGATATCGTGATCACGACGGCGCTCATTCCGGGGCGACCCGCGCCGAGGCTTATCTCGGATACGCAGCTTGCGACGATGACGCCCGGAAGTGTGATCGTGGATCTTGCGGTCGAGCAAGGCGGCAATGTCGAAGGTGCAGTCGCTGGCGAAGTCGTCGAGCGGCATGGCGTCAAGATTGTCGGCCATCGCAATGTTGCCGGCCGGCTAGCCGCCGATGCGTCGGCGCTTTTCGCCCGCAATCTGTACAATTTTCTCAGCGCCTTTTGGGATGAAGAAACCAAGGCGCCTGTGCTGCCGGATGACGACGAAATCGTTCTGGGCGTCCGCCTGACCAAGGACGGTGCGGTCGTCAACGAACGGCTCACGGCGAATTAGGGGTTATTCATGGACTTCATTTCAATACTCTCGATTTTCGTGATGGCCTGTTTCGTGGGCTATTATGTGGTCTGGTCGGTGACGCCGGCTCTGCACACGCCGCTTATGGCGGTTACCAATGCGATTTCCTCGGTCATCATTGTCGGCGCGCTGATCGCAGCGGCTGCTGGCGGTGTAGTCGGCGGCGAGACGGCCAAATGGCTTGGCCTGGTCGGGATCGTACTCGCCTCGGTGAATATCTTCGGCGGCTTCGCCGTCACGGAGCGTATGCTCGCCATGTACAAGAAGAAGGAGCGCAAATGATGGGCGCTCTTTCCGCAACCGCCAGAGTTGCTATTACAGCCCCGGTCGCTCTCGCCGCCGCTCCTGCTTTTGCGGCATCCGGTGAAATGGCCGTGAATCCGCTGGCCGCTTTGGCCTATCTTGCCGCAGGCGTCCTGTTCATCCTCGCCTTGCGCGGGCTTTCCAGCCCCGAAAGCAGCCGGGCCGGGAACCGGTTCGGCATGATCGGCATGGCCATTGCGGTTGTTACGACATTGCTGACTCACGAGATTGCGAGCATCTGGGAAATCCTGATCGCCATCGCTATCGGCGGATCGATCGGCTTCGTTATCGCGCGCCGTATCGCGATGACGGACATGCCCCAGCTGGTTGCCGGTTTCCATTCGCTTGTGGGTATGGCGGCCGTGCTCGTTGCCGCAGCCGCCTATGTGAACCCGGGCGCCTTTGGCATCACGGATGCCGCCGGCATTCTCCTGCCCGTAAGCCGGGTTGAAATGGGCCTCGGCGCGGCAATTGGCGCGATAACATTTTCCGGCTCGGTGATCGCCTTTCTGAAGCTCAATGGAAATATGTCGGGCGCACCGATCCTGCTGCCGGCCCGGCATGTGTTGAACCTTGGCACATTGGCCGCGATCCTGGGCCTGATCGGCTATTTCTATTTCGTCCCGTCGCCTGTCACGGATACACCATGGTTGTTCTGGACGATCACCGGCCTTGCCTTTGCAATAGGTTTCCTGCTGATCATCCCGATTGGCGGGGCGGATATGCCGGTCGTCGTTTCGATGCTCAACAGCTATTCGGGCTGGGCAGCCGCGGCGATGGGCTTCACGCTTGGAAACACGGCAATGATCATCACGGGCGCGCTTGTGGGCTCGTCGGGTGCGATCCTTTCCTACATCATGTGCCGGGCAATGAATCGCAGCTTTATCAGCGTGATCGCCGGCGGTTTCGGCACGGCGAGCGGCAGCGGTGAAAAAGGCGAGAAGATCGACAGGCCATGGAAGGCCGGATCGGCCGAAGATGCCGCGTTCCTGATGAAGCAGGCCGAAACGATTATCATCATTCCGGGCTATGGCATGGCCGTTGCCCAGGCCCAGCATGTCCTTCGGG
>JBPOET010000465.1:0-2016 GCA_051251675.1 Parasphingopyxis sp.
AGTCGACTCTGATGAAGATCATGGCCGGTATCGACACCGATTTTTCGGGCGAGGCCTGGCCGGGCGAGAACATCACCGTTGGCTATCTGCCGCAGGAACCCGAGCTGGACGCGACCAAGACTGTACTCGAAAACGTCAAGGATGGCGCTCGCGAAACCGCCGACATGGTGGAGCGCTTCAACCAGATCGGCATGGAAATGGCCGAGGAAGACGCCGATTTCGACGCGCTCAGCACCGAAATGGCCGAATTGCAGGACAAGATCGACGCGGTCGACGGGTGGACGCTCGACAACCAGCTGGAGATCGCGATGGACGCGCTGCGCTGCCCGCCGGGCGACGCCGGCGTGGAAAATCTCTCGGGCGGCGAAAAGCGGCGCATCGCGCTCACGCGCCTGCTGATCGAGAAGCCCAAGATCCTGCTGCTCGATGAACCGACCAACCATCTCGACGCGGAAAGTGTCGCCTGGCTCGAAAACCATCTCAAGGAGTATGAGGGCGCCGTGCTGATGATCACGCACGATCGCTACTTCCTCGACAATGTCGTGGGCTGGATCCTCGAGCTCGATCGCGGCTCCTATTATCCGTACGAAGGCAATTATTCGACCTATCTGGAGAAGAAGGCGAAGCGCATGGCGCAGGAGGACCGCGAGGAAAGCGGCCGCCAGAAGGCGCTGTCCCGCGAGCTCGAATGGATCCGGCAGACGCCCGCCGCCCGCCAGACGAAGTCGAAGGCTCGTATCCGCAAATTCGAACAGCTCCAGGACGAGCAGCTCGACCGCAAGCCCGGCAAGGCGCAGATCGTGATCCAGGTGCCAGAGCGCCTCGGTGGCAAGGTGATCGAGGCCAAGGGACTGACCAAGGCCTATGGCGACAAGCTGCTCTTCGAAGATCTCGATTTCATGCTGCCGCCCGGCGGCATCGTTGGCGTGATCGGCCCGAACGGCGCCGGTAAATCCACGCTGTTCAATATCATCACCGGTCAGGAAGAACCCGATTCCGGTGCGCTGGAGATCGGCGAAACCGTGCGTCTCGGTTATGTCGATCAGAGCCGCGCCGATCTCGACGGCTCGAAGAATGTCTGGGAAGAGATTTCCGACGGCCTCGATTACATGAAGGTCAACGGCCACGACGTGTCGACGCGCGCCTATGTCGGCGCGTTCAATTTCAAGGGTCAGGACCAGCAGAAGAATGTCGGCAAGCTATCGGGTGGCGAACGCAACCGTGTCCACATGGCCAAGATGCTGAAAGAGGGCGGCAACGTGCTGCTCTTGGACGAACCGACCAACGATCTCGACGTCGAGACGCTGGGCGCGCTGGAAGAGGCGATCGAGAATTTCCCCGGCTGCGCCGTGGTGATCTCGCACGACCGCTTCTTCCTCGACCGCCTGGCAACCCATATCCTGGCGTTCGAGGGCGACAGCCATGTCGAATGGTTCGAAGGGAACTTCGAAGCCTATGAGGAAGACAAGCGCCAGCGGCTCGGCGACGAAGCGGATCGCCCGCACCGGATGAGCTACAAGAAGCTGACGCGGTAACTATCTTTTCCGATGCCCTCCAATCTTGATCAGCAGGCCGTTCAAAGATTACGCAAAGCCATATTGGATTTGCAAAAGCGCGACGCTGCGGAAGCAAAGAAGGTAGCCGATAACACTCAGAGAATGAATCGTGCCATGGAGCAGGCTAGTCGTGCGACTAGCTCGTCGACCGCGTCGATGAAGGCTAGAGAGGCTGAGCGGTACTCTAAGGATATTGAGCGAGCCCAGAATGCCCGTGCCAATATCGCTCGCGACATAAGCCAGAAATCTAATGAGCTGGTGCGTGCACAAGAACGTGTGGATCGCAGTATTACAAATGAAGAGAAAAAGAGAGCGGAAGCCGCCAAAAAGCTTCAGAAAGAGCAAGAACGGAGATTGAGAGCGATTGAGCGAGCGTCTTCCGTTCAGCCTTCTAGGGCAATTGTTCGAACGGTAAGGAGCGGATCACGCGGTCAATCGCATGATGTGTTCATATCACATG
>JBPOET010000466.1:0-2011 GCA_051251675.1 Parasphingopyxis sp.
CCAAGCTTTTGCGTTCACGCCGCACCCGGCCAACCAGCGAGAGCAGGCCGCCAAAAGCGACAAGAATGCCGCCCAGCCAGATAAGCGTTACAAAAGGCTTCCACCAGAGCCGGAGCTGCCAGCGTCCCGATCCGTCGCCATTGCCTAGCACGGTATAGAGCTGCCCATTCCACGCCGTCTGGATGGCGGCCTCGCTCGTCTCGGTCTGCGGCGAAGAGAACATCCGCGCCTGCGGGGCCAGGCGGAAAGGCTCCCCCTCGCCGCGACGAACCGTCAGCCCGGCTTCCACGGCTGTCCAGTTCGGGCCCGCAACCGGCCTGGTACTGTCAAAGGTAACCGAATAGGGGCCGACCTGATGGGTGTCCCCGGGGCGGACCGCCACGAGAACTTCCTCGCTGAACGCGCTTTCGAACGCCATGCCCGCCATGCTGACGGCGATGCCCAGATGCGCGATCACCATGCCATAGGTGAAAAGCGGGGTCCGGCGCAGCTTCCGCTTCCAAAGCGGGGCCAGGCTGGCGGCGCCTACACCGGCAGCCAGGATGAGACCGAGCATGGGCAATATGCCGATCGGCGAGGCGAACATCACCAGGGCGAACAGGGCCAGCGATGAAATCAGTACCGGAAGCGAAATACGCCCCACAACGTTGCGCCACTCGTCCCGTCGCCAGCGCAGCAACGGGCCAACCGCCATGGCCGCCACCAGCAAAAGGGCCAGCGGACCGGCCGTTGCGTTGAAATAGGGAGGGCCGACAGAAAGCTGCTCACCCGTCACGGCCTCTACCCCGAGCGGGTAGAGCGTTCCGATCAGGACGATGCCCAGTATGGCCGACAACAGGACATTGTTGACGACCAGCGCGCCTTCCCGACTCATGAATTCGAACCGGGATCCTTCGCGCACCGTGCCGACACGCAGCGCATAAAGCGCAAGTGCGCCGCCGATATAGAGGATCAGCAGGGCAAGGATGAACGTTCCCCGCCGTGGGTCGACGGCAAAGGCGTGAACGCTGGTCAATACGCCCGAACGGACAAGAAAGGTGCCCACCATCGACATCGAGAAAGCCACCACGGCGAGCATGATCGTCCAGGCGCGCAAAGCATCCCGCGTTGCGAGCACGGTTACCGAATGCAGCAGGGCCGTCGCGGCGAGCCAGGGCATCAGCGACGCATTTTCAACCGGGTCCCAGAACCACCAGCCGCCCCAGCCCAGCTCGTAATAGGCCCAGTAGCTGCCGGCTGCGATACCCAGAGTCAGGAATATCCAGGATGCGAGGATCCAGGGCCGCATCGCGCGGGCGAAAACCGGCCCAACATCGCGCGTGATCAATGCGCCAACGGCAAAGGAAAAGGCGATCGAGATTCCGACATAGCCGAAATAAAGTGTCGGCGGGTGAAACGCCAAACCAGGATCCTGCAACAGGGGGTTCAGCCCCCTGCCCTCAGTTGCCGCCGGAGACAGCCGGGCAAAGGGATTCGAGGCGAACAGCAGAAAAGCGTAGAATCCCAAGCCGATCGCCGCCTGCGCCGCCAATGTCGCGATCAGTGTTTTCTCTTTCAGCCGCCGTTCGAAAATCGCTACGAGAGAACCCGACGCCGCAAGGATTGCCACCCAGAGCAGCATCGACCCCTCGTGATTGCCCCAGGTTCCGGCGAATTTGTAGAGCCAGGGCTTGGCCGAATGGCTGTTCGCGGCGACCAGTTCGACCGACAAATCGGTGCGCAGAAACAGCCAGATCAGCATCGCGAAAGCCAATGCCGTCAGGATGCCCTGCACAACGGCCACGGGCCGGATGGCGGTTGCCACGCCGCTATCGTCCGATCGCAGCGCCATCACGCCGAAAACCAGTTGCAGACCGCACAAGGCCGCAGCCAGCCATAAGGCCGCCAGTCCGGTTTCCGCTATCATTGGCCGCTAGCCCCGCCCATATCGACATCTGCGAGTTCCGGCGGCATGTAATTTTCGTCATGTTTGGCGAGAATGGTCTCGGCCACGAACACGCCGTCCGCATCC
>JBPOET010000467.1:0-2003 GCA_051251675.1 Parasphingopyxis sp.
ATTACCTACCGGCCGGAAGACGATGACAAGGCGTCCATCCAGCCGGCCGAATGACATCGGCGGACCGCCCCCGGCCGCTCGGCCGGCTCGGCGCGGCGGAGGATCGCGGCAAGGCCATGCGCCGTACCGCGACCGCCATGCTGTTCCTGATGGCGGGGATATTCGTCCTCGCCCATAATATGGAACACAGCCATCCGGCGTGGGCCTTTGTCCGTGCCTTCGCCGAGGCCGCGATGGTTGGCGGGCTTGCCGACTGGTTCGCCGTCACCGCCCTCTTCCGGCATCCGATGGGCATTCCCATCCCGCACACCGCCATCGTGCCCAACAATAAGGACAGGATCGGCGAACAGCTGGCCTGGTTCCTGAAAGACAATTTTCTCACCCCTTCCATCGTCGCGCGGCGGATGAAACGGTTCAATGTCGCCGGCGCCATCGGAACCTTCCTGACGGACCCGTCGGGCGGAGAGGGCCGGATGCGTCAGGGGGCCTCCCGGCTTGTCGCCATGATCCTTGAATCGCTCGACGACGAACGGCTTGGCGGAACGACCAAGCAGATGATTGCAAACCGGCTACGCGAGCTGGATATCGCGCCGCTGCTCGGCCAGTCGCTCGAGGCGGCGATGCGGGAAAACCGGCACGTCCCGATCATCGACGGAATAGTACGCTGGGCCGCCAACATCCTCGATTCGAACGAAGATATCGTCCGAGCGATGGTCCATGAGCGCGCCAATAATTTCATGCGCTGGCTCGCCATCGACGACCGGTTGTCGGACTCCATCATCAACGGGCTTCGCCGGCTTCTCGTGCAAATGGAAGGCGATCCCCACCATCCGCTCCGCGACCAGGCCAATGAGGGCTTTGTCCGCCTGATCTTCGATCTTCAGCACGACCCCGAGATGCAGGCACGGGTCGAACAGTTCAAATCCGAGCTGATCGACAATCCTGCGGTCGCCGACTGGCTGGACGGACTGTGGGAACAGGCGCGCGAGGCTCTGCTCCGGGCAGCCCGCAACCCCGATAGCGCGATGGACGGCCGGTTCGGCGAAGCCCTGCGGGAACTGGGTCACACGTTGCAGATCGACCCCGATCTCAAACGGGCGATCAACCTGTTCGCGCGCCGCGCGACAGTGGGCGCGGTCGCCGATTACGGGGACAGCATCGTCAAGCTGGTGTCCGAAACCGTTAAGGGCTGGGACGCGAAAACGATCACCGACCGGGTCGAGAACGCCGTCAGCCGGGATCTTCAATATATCCGGATGAACGGCACGATCGTCGGCGGGCTGGTCGGCCTGACTATCCACACGCTTATCACGATATTCTAGATCTAGCCTTCGCTGACGCGCTCGATATCGGCGCCGACGGCGCTCAGCTTGTCTTCCAGGCTCTCATAGCCGCGATCGAGATGATAAACGCGCAGCACCTTGGTTTCCCCCCTGGCCGCCAATCCCGCGAGCACAAGGCTCATCGAAGCGCGCAAATCGGTGGCCATGACATTCGCACCGACCAACTCGTCGACACCTTTCACCACGGCCGTCCGACCGCGAACCTCGATATCCGCACCCATCCGCGCCAGCTCAGGCACATGCATATAGCGGTTCTCGAAGATAGTTTCGGTCAGCATGCTGGTGCCGTCTGCGAGCGCCAGCATCGACATGAACTGGGCTTGCATATCGGTCGGGAAACCGGGGAACGGCGCAGTCGAGATGGTCGCCGGCTTGAGCCGCCCATCGGCGCTGACCTTCACGCCATCAGCCGATTCCTCGACCCCAAGCCCAACATCGCGCAGACCGGCGAGGATAGAGGCCATGTCATGCCCATCGGCACCTTTGAGCATCAGTTCGCCGCCGGTGATCGCCGCAGCGCAGGCATAGCTGCCCGCTTCGATCCGGTCGGGCATCACGCTATAGGTCGTTCCGTGCAGGCGGTCCGCACCGTGCACGACGAGCCGGTCGCTTCCGATATCCTCTATCGCCGCGCCCATCGCGACAAGGCAGTTGCACAGA
>JBPOET010000468.1:0-2002 GCA_051251675.1 Parasphingopyxis sp.
TGTCTGCAGCGTCAGGAAATCGATGGCATGCGTGCCGCCGGTGAAACTCGCTGAAATCGTCCCTGCGGTCGCGTCATTGCTGGTTTGGGAACTGGAACCGCTTGAGGCCGCAGCTGCAGAGGTGTCGAGCGCGAGTTGGGCGGCGGTCAGGATTCCGCCGGATGCATTCAGGGTTATCGTGCCACCGATCGAATCGCCGCCGGATTGCGGTTGTAGATTGCTGTTCTCGGTCGCGTCGATCGCGATGGCTGTTGCCAGCATGATGCCCGTGGTGATCGCGCCGGTGCCCGACAGGGAAATGTCGATCGCCCCGCCCATGGCCGTGCCCGCGCTGTTAGCTCCAAGGCCGGCCGTGGCATTGGCCAGCAAACTGATATTGCCGGCGCTGAGCACACCGCCATCGCCGATATCGAGCGTAATGGTTCCGCCGCTCGCATCTTCGCCGTCCGATCCCGGCGTAAGGTCGGTTGCGCCGGTTGCGCTTACATCGAGGACAAGATTGCCACCGACGGAAAGCCCTCCATTGGCAAGTGTAAGACCAATAGATTCGTCGGATCGCAACGCGAAGTCCTGCTGCGCTGTGAAGGTGTTTCCGCTGAACGCCAGATCGACTGCGCCCGTCGTCTGCCCGGTCATGTCGTTTGTCAGGGTGAGGTCGGCGCTTCCGAATTCGACATTCACGGCATTGCCGTTGACCGGATCGTCCGCAAATACGACCGCCGGGGCATCGGACGATCCACCCGAAAAGACGTTATAGCCGCCGCTGAGGACGATCTCGCCATTTTCCTGTGTCGCGCCGACAGCGGCGGTGTAACCGAGATTGCCCGAAACGAGCATCGTGACGGCATCGTTTTTTGCGACCGCCATGAGATAGGTGGCATGCGGATCGGGTACGGCAGGGGGCGTTCCGCCCGCTCCGGCCGGCGTCGGCACTTCGGCGGGCCCGGTTGTGGTGCCCGTATGAACAACGCCGTTGGCATCGGTCGTGCCTACCGTGACGACGATATCGAACAGGCCTTCATTGATCGTCAGATCGGCCTGTTCAGCGGCGATAAAGGCGGCCGATCCGTTGACAGTGACAGTGCCGCCCTGAACGACGCGCGGTGCCACCAGCGCGACATAGCTGTCTTCGTTCAGCGCGTTGATTTGCGCGCCGGATTCGATGACGACAGCGGCGTTGCTGTCGGCAGCGCCCCGAAAGCGGATTTCGCCGTCAGTGCCGAACAATCCTCCGCTCGCATCGATATTGTTGGTCGTGAGCACCAGACTACCGACATCGAACGAACCTGTGCCGCCGATGACGATGCCGCCGGGGCTGTAAAACCAGATATTGCCGCCGATGGACCCGTCGCTGGCGCCCAGGCGGCTTGAGACATTTCCGCCAAAGGCGATGCCCCGAAGATCACCGGACGAGGTTGTCCCTGTCGGTATAATTCGGTTCAGGATCGTATATCCGGTGCTCGGACCGACAAATGTAAGCGACGTGCCGTCCGGCAGAATGTTGATTAAATCGTCACTGGTGGCGGTATCCAAAGGGGACCAGTTGATAATGTTTTCGGCCGAAAAGGTGGTTACAACGTCCGAACCGGCTGACCTTGAAACGGTCGCAAACTCCGTTGCAGAAACGGCATTTGCCTGAAACGCCTGTGAGCCCGACACGATGGGAGCCACGGCTTGCGGTCGATTGAGACCGGGAACCAGCGCGGGCGCGCTGATGCGGACGTCCTCCAGCCCCAGACTGTTTGGCGGGGCATGGGGGATATTTTCCACAATCATCGTCGAAGGCGGCGCATGCGGGATATTCTCGACGATCATCGTGGAGGGCGGCATGTGCGGAATGTTTTCGACAATCATGCCGCCTGGGCGTCCGCCGATCTGGGCGTGGGCCGGAGCCATGGCGCCGATCGAACCGATTAGCGCGGCGATCGCACATCCGCCGCGGAACATGGCCTTGGCGGAACGCTTCGATCGCTGGGCTGGTGATCCGGTATCGATCATATTC
>JBPOET010000047.1:0-9175 GCA_051251675.1 Parasphingopyxis sp.
AACCCGCGATCATGAGGAAGCGGTCGATGCCTTCCTGGAAAAGCGGGCGCCGAAGTTCACCGGGGAATAGGCGGGAAGGTCAGGCGCGCTCGAAAACCGCGCCCAGCCCCTGGCCGCCGCCGATGCACATGGTTTCCAGGCCGTAGCGGGCCTCGCGCCGCTCCATTTCCCGCAACAGGGTGGCGAGGATGCGGCCGCCTGTCGCGCCCACCGGGTGTCCGAGCGATATGCCGGACCCATGAACGTTCAGGCGGTCATGGTCGCCGGCGGTGAATTTCCACTCGCGCAGACAGGCAAGAACCTGTGCCGCAAAGGCCTCGTTGAGCTCGATCAGATCGATATCGCTGAGTGATAGCTCGGCCCGGGCCAGCGCCTTGGCGGTGGCCGGGACCGGGCCGATCCCCATGGTCTTGGGTGCGCAGCCGGCAACCGCCCAGCTTTTCAGCCGTGCCAGCGGCTTCAGTCCGTATTTGTCCGCCGCTTCCCGGGTGCAAATGATACAGGCCGAACCGCCGTCATTCTGGCCGCTCGCATTGCCCGCCGTCACCGTCGCGCCGGCATCCTTTGCGCCGAATATCGGTTTCAGCTTGCCCAGGGCTTCCATGGTCAGGCCCGGGCGAGGATGCTCGTCGCGATCGATAATCGTCTCATTGCCCTTGCGGTCCCTTATGGTGACCGGGATGATTTCCTCTTCGAATATGCCGCTTTCCTGCGCCGCCACGGCTCTCGCGTGCGAGCTGAGGGCCAGTTCGTCCTGCTCTTCGCGCGAGATTGTGTATTCGGTGCGAAGATTCTCGGCCGTTTCGATCATGCCGCCCGGCACCGGAAAATTCTTGCCGCCGGCCGTCACGCGCCCCCGAACCAGAGAATCATGGAGGGTCATGGCCGGTTTGCGCGTGCCGTACCGCGCTTCATGGGTGAAGAAAGCGGCGTTGCTCATCGATTCCGCGCCGCCCGCAAGAACCAGGTCCGCGCCGCCCGTCTGCACCTGCATCGACCCGTAGATTATGGCCTGCAGGCCGGATCCGCATCGCCGGTCGATCTGTATTCCGGGTGTTTCGATGGGCAGGCCGGCATCCAGGGCTATCACACGGCCAAGGGCCGGGGCTTCCATCGTCGGATAGCATTGCGCGAAAATCACATCCTCGACGGCATCATGCGGGAGATTCGTACGGTCGAGCAATCCGCGAACGGCTGCCACGCCCAGCTCCACGGCGCTGGTTTCCCTGAAAGCGCCGCCCAGGCCGCCGACCGGAGTACGAACAGGTTCGCAGATTACCGCTTCACGCATTGTAGAATCTCCTGAAAAATTTCTTCTTGTGCGCATTTCATGCGCGATGTGCCAGCGGCTTGTCGATGACGGGCAAGTAAGTGCGGCTGCATTTCATTTCCCTCCGCGACGGGCTCCCGCCCGCCCGTATTCGCCGGGGCGGGCGTCCGGCGGTGGCAACGTTCCTGTCCCGGCGGTCAGGATTGCGCCGCCGCCAGTCCGCGGCCGATCACCTGGGCCTGAATTTCCGCAGCGCCCTCAAATATGTTGAGGATCCGCGCATCGCACAGGACGCGGCTGATCTCATATTCCAGCGCATAGCCGTTGCCGCCGTGAATCTGCACCGCGAGGTCCGCATTGGCCCAGGCGACGCGGGCGGCGAGAAGTTTCGCCATGCCGGCCTCGATATCGCAGCGCTCTCCCTTGTCCTTGTGCCGGGCCGCCGAATAGGTCAGCTCGCGCGCCATTACCGTTTCGGCCGCCATCAGGGCCAGCTTGTCCGAAACCCGCGGGAAAGCGAGCAGGGGCTTGCGAAACTGTTTGCGTTCAAGGGCATAGCTCAGCCCGAGATCGAAGGCGTTCCAGGCTACGCCGATGGCGCGCGCGGCGGTCTGGATGCGGGCGCCTTCGAAGGTTCGCATCAGCTGTTTGAAACCCTGTCCTTCGGCGCCGCCCAGCAGGCCATCGGCGCTGACGGGAAAATCGTCGAATCCGAGCGTATATTCCTTCATCCCTCGATAGCCGAGAACCGCGATCTCGTCGCCGGCAATGCCCGGATCGGGGAAGGGGTCTTCCTCGGTGCCTCGCGATTTTTCCGCCAGCAGCATGGAAAGGCCGCCATAACCGGGAGTGTCCGGATCGGTGCGGCACAGGATGGTCATCAGGTCGGCGCGCGCGGCATGGGTGATCCAGGTCTTCGCGCCGTCGATCCGCCAGGCGCCATCCTCCGTCCGCGTCGCCCGGGTCCGCACCGAGGCAAGGTCGGATCCCGTATCCGGCTCGGTGAAAACGGCGGTCGGCAGTATCGAGCCATCGGCAAGCCGGGGCAGGAATTTCCTTTTCTGCTCCTCGGTGCCGTTCTTGCCGATCAGCTCGCCGGCGATTTCCGAGCGCGTGCCCAGCGAACCGGCGCAGATCCAGCCACGCGACAATTCTTCGGAAACCAGGCACATGGCGAGCTTGCCGAGGCCGAGGCCGCCATAGGCTTCGTCTATGCAGATGCCGAAAACGCCGAGTTTCGCCATTTCCCGCACGATTTCGACAGGAATGAGGGTGTCGGCCAGATGCCATTCATGCGCCTTGGGGGCGATCCGCTTCGCCGTGAAAGCCCGGAATTGCGTCCGGATCATATCATGCGTTTCATCGCCCATTTCTTCGAAGGGCCGCGCTCCCTCGCCCAGCAGTTCGGCAAGCCTGCGCCGCGTCTCCGGAACATTGCCTTCGGCGAGAAATGCGGCGACCGCGGGATCGGCAGCGAAGTCGTTGACGGCATCGTGCAAGCCGAATTCCGACAGCCGGACAAATTCGTTCTGGCTCATCGGGATCGCGGATGCGAGCTGCGCGCAATATTCTCCCAGACCCACTTTTAGGGTCAGCTCATCAATCTCGCCATAAGCATCCGCACCGCTGGCCCGGCTGGCCCAGTCCGACGCGGCGGCAACGGCTTGCGCGGATGTCGCCAGCCAGGCGAAACCATGAACGAGGCGCTGTTCGCGCTCCACCCGGTCATTGTCGACACGGCCATCGACGAGGATGGCCCCGGCGGCCTTTGCGCGCATTTTCTCGGTCAGGTCTCGCGCCGCGAAAGCGGCTTTTCGGGACAGGTCGATCCAGTCGGTCATCGGTAACTCACTTTGGCGGTCATTGCTGTGGTGCCGTCGCAACGGATGGCGGTAACTTCGTCTTGCGCGCTGCTGTTCAGGAAAACGGATTGTCCAAGGAACAGCGGAGCCATTGCGCGAAAAGAAAAGGTTGCAAGCGGCCCGCGGCGCATCGCCAGGCCGGCTAGCTTTGCGGCCGTGAAGGGGCCGTGGATGACAAGCGCCGGATAGCCTTCCACCGACGTCGCATAAGGCTTGTCGTAATGGATGCGGTGCCCGTTGAACGTTGCGGCGGAAAAGCGGAACAGATTGGTTTCATCGGGCGTCCATTGCTCGCCCGCTGGCGGCTCCGCCGCGGGTATCGGCATAGCCGCGGGCGCGCCTTCACCACGATATACATAGCTCTGCCGCTCGGTCACACACGGGGCGCCATCTTGCGATATGACCTTCTCCACCTCGACAAACACAAGGTCGCCAGAACGCCCGGACTTGTGGGTCACATCGGCAATTGTGGAAATCAGCGCGGCCTCGCCGCCGATTGCCAGAGGGGCGTCGAACCGGATGCTGCTGCCGGCGAACATGCGGCGTGGGAGGGGGATGTCGGGCAAGAAGTCGCCCTTTCGCGGATGGCCGTCGGGTCCGATCTCATCGTCGGTCGGCCCGGGCAGGAAAAATGCCCAATGGGCGAGCGGAGGCCGTGCCGTGTCCGCCCCGACCGACAGGGCAAAGCGCCGCAGGCTTTGCGCTTCGAGTATCTCGGTCCGCCGTTCGCTCCTGCCGATCGCGCTGCGCCACTGCTCGATACGATCCGGGCTCAGCGCCGTCATTTCACCACTCCCTGATCGTGCAAGCGCGCGATCTCGCTGCTGTCGAGGTTGAGGAAATCGGCGAGCACCTCATCGGTGTGCTGACCGATTCTCGGCGCGGGTTCAGGCGGGCGGCGCTCATCCTGGGGGATGCGTACGGCCGCGCCTGGCGCGGGGTATGTGGCGCCCCCCGGATGGGCGGTTTCGGAAAATATCGGATTGTCCGCAAACAGACGGGGCTCTTGGGACAGCGCCTGATGCAGCGATCGATAGCGCGACCAGGTAACGCCGGCTTGTTCGAACCGCGTTTCCAGATCCGTCGCGTCGAAGCGTGCGAATGCTTGTTCGATCAACGGGTCGAGCCGGTCCCGATGCGTATAGCGGGCGCCTTCGTCCCCGGCGAAATCGATGCCGAGTTCTGCTTCGAGTGCGGCCACGTCCTCGCCGATCTCCAGTCCGGACAACAAACCCGACCATTGGCGAGGGGTGATCGCAACAATCATGAAGCGTTCGCCGCCTTTGGCAGTAAAGTCTCGGCCGAACGCGCCGTACAGATTGTTGCCGCTGCGCCCGCGATCAGCGTCGCCGAGCATGGCTTCGGCGAGAAATCCAAGATTGGCGAGGGAAGCGGCGGCTATATCGGAAAGCGCCAGCCGGATTTCGCGGCCACGGCCGCTTGTAGCGCGATCGCGTTCCGCGGCAAGCAGGGCGAAAGCGCCATAGGCTCCGGTCAGAAGGTCCCATGCCGGGAGCACATGATTGACCGGGCGATCATCGTCGGACGGCCCGGTCATATAGGGCAGGCCGGTTGCGGCATTCACCGTATAGTCGACCGCCGGTGTGCCATCGGCCCAGCCCATCACCCGCAACGTGATCTGATCTTGGCGCAAGGCGCTGAGATTATCGTGTGAGAGGAAACCGTCGACGGGAAAATTGGTTACGAACAGTCCGCTGCCGCCCGTCGCCAGCCGTTGCGCAAGTTCGCGGCCTGCCGGCTTCCTGAAGTCGATCGCGACAGATCGCTTTCCCTTGTTGAGGCCTTCCCAATACAGGCTCTCGTCGCTTGGGCCGAGCGGCCAGCGCCTTGCATCGGGGCCACCTCCAATCTGGTCGAAGCGGATGACCTTTGCGCCCATCTGCGCGAAGTGCAGCGCGCAGGAGGGCCCGGCCACGAATGCTGATCCTTCCACTATCGTTACGCCATTCAGAAAATCGTACATCGGCCCCATCCGGATAGCGAAAGGGTCAGCAGAAATCCGCAGCGGTACGGCAGCGGTCGGACCCGGTTATTGTCAGCGATTGCTGCACATTCTCTTAGGTTCCAAAGATACCTAGTCAATTGGAACTCTCAAAATGGACCCCAGGATCGCCTGACGCGCTATTCTGGGGCGATCAGCCCAAAGCGCATGTCGGAGGGCAGCAGTTCGTCTCCACAATGATTGCAATGCATGCGCATTTCCAGCGGATCGCCGCAGGGGCGGTGGTAGAGCAGGAGGGGCGGGCCCTTTTCATCGGCATAATAGCGATCGCCCCATTGCAAGAGGCCGAGGATCACCGGGTAGAGCTCGCGTCCCTTCTCGGTCAGGCGATACTCGTAGCGAGGCGGGTGTTCGCAATATTTCTCCGTGCGCAGGACGCCCGCCTCGATCAGCTCGTCGATTCGACCGGAGAGGATGTTCGGCGCCATCAGCGTGTCCTGCTGGATCTGGTCGAAACGGTACAGGCCCGAGAACATCGCGCGGATCACCAAGGTCGACCAGCGGTCCCCGAAGATGCCGATGATCGAATCAACCAGTGTCCCGCCGCGCCGGTTGGTGACACTGACCGAGGGACGGCGGCGGCGGCTGTAATCCGGTGTTACCTGAACCAGTCCGGGCCCTTCCTCCCAGTCGACTTCGCGCGGATCGATCACGGCCGTGCAGGATAGGCAGACTGGTTTGGGTTCGATTGCGTGACCGCAGGTCGCATGCTCCAGCCTGATCTGGAAATCGCGGCGTTCCGGCTCCCATCGATGTTGCCACCGAACCATGGCCATGGCGACCGGGAACAGGGCGCGCCCTTTTTCCGTGATGCGGTAGGATGTCCGTCGGCTGCCGGGTTGCGGGGCCATTGCGAGGCAGTCTTCCGCCACCAGTTTCTTGAGACGGTTACTGACGACCGACCGGGCAAATCCGGTTTGTTCGACGAATTTCTCGAATCCATGGACGCCCAGAAAGGCCTGCTCCATGATCAGCAGGACTGGAACGTCGCCGACAACCTCCAACGCACGCCAGATCGAGCATGCGCGGATGGTGTCCATTTTCACGGGTGCTATTCCTTCAATTGCCTTGCCTGGCCAGATGGTCGGCTATCGCTTGATAGGCGGGCAAGCTTACCGGGTCTATATGGGCATTGGCCGCCATGGGATGGGACGCCAGCCTGACGATAACCATTTCGGCGGCCGGATCTATATAGATTGTCTGGCCATGCACGCCGCGTGCGGCAAAAGCGCCGTTGTCGCTGATCCACCATTGATCGCGATAGCTCCAGCCTGGGAGCGTTGCATAACCCGCCGGGGCGAAATCCTCCGGGTTGCCGCCCTGTCGGATTTGTTCAACCACCGCTTCCGGAACGATCTGATGCCCATTGAAATTGCCGTTTCGGCGCATCATTTCTCCGAACCTTGCATGGTCGCGCAGGGTCGCGTTGAGGCCGCCCGCAGCCCAACCGGTTCCATGGGAATCGACCATCATATAGGCATTGGCTTCCGCTCCGAGCCGGCCCCAGATCCGTTCCTGGATCACCTCGACCGCGCTGCGCCCGGTGACCCGCGCAATCAGCCATCCAAGAACTTCTGTATTGACCGAGCGGTATGTGAACTGCGCGCCATGCTCGCCTTCTTTTCGCAGCGTCGGCAGATAGCTGTAAAAACCGTCCGGCCCCGCATATCCCTCTGGCCGGGCGAAGATGCCGCCGGCGATCGCATAGGCGAACACTTCCGACTGTGGGTCGGTATAATCCTCGACATAATGGATAGCGGTGGTCATGTCGGCCACTTGCCGCACGGTTGCATCGCCAAAAGCGCTATCCGCGAGTTCGGGGATATAGTGGGAGACCATCTCGTTTTCGTCGAGGAGCCCCTCCGCCATCAGCATCGCCGCGACGGTGCCGACATAGGATTTGGTCATGGAGAAAGACATGTGCGGCGTCTGTCGTCCAGTCACGCCAAAATAGCGTTCGTAAACGATGGTACCGCGATGGAGGATCAGGATTGCATCGGCATAGCTGCGCTGGAGCGCCTCGTCCCAGCGCATCGCTTCGCTACCTCCGAGCGGGACGAACGATATCCGATCAAGGTCATCGCGATGATTCTCGGGCAAGGCGCTTTGCGGGCCGTTTCCGCGGCTGAGATCGGCCGTGGGAAACAGCATGCGCATATTGGAGAAAGACCAGCGGGTTCTTGGGAACTGGTAGAAGCTCCCATCGTCCCATCGCACCAGTCGGTTTGGCGGGGGTGGCGCTCCACGCATCCACCCCATGGCTGCCGGGTCGGTTTCGGCAGCGCTGGCCGGATTGTCCTGCGCCGCGACCGGAGCTCCCAAGAGCGCCATGCCGCCAAGCGCCAAACCGGCCAGCCAAATCCTCATCCTGTTTCTCCCATCTACGGACAGATCCGCATCAGAAATTGAAATCCACAGCCAGGGCAATGCTGCGCGGCCGTTCGAATATCCCGTTATAGGCGATTCCGGTTCCTCCGGTGATCGTCGTTGCCAGCGGCAGGGCGCCGGCGGTGGTCAGGATACGCTCATTGGTCAGGTTGCGTCCGATCAGCGCGAGCGACCAGCGATCGTCTATATCGCCGATCGAAATCCTGGCGCCCAGTTTCACATAGCCTTCCTGCCGGGTGTTGGGATCGAGATTCGACGCCGCGACATAATTGCTTGAAAAATCGGCGTTGAAATTGACTCCGAGCTCCAGCGTGTTGCCCAGAGGGTGGGAGAAATCGGCATTCAGATTGCCGCTCCATTCCGGAGTCAGCGCATTGCGCTGGCCGCTATAGGAACAGAATCCTCCCGCTACGTCAGGCACTTGTCCGAAGTAGCATTGCCCCTGGTCGAAATTGGTGAATTCGAAATCCAGGTAGGAAATGGCGCCGCTCAACACCAGATGGTCGCCCACCGCGACGCGCGCATCCGCCTCGATCCCCTGGGTTCGCGCACCCGAAGCGTTGCGCACGTTGAAGTTCAGCGTGCCGTCGAAGACGTTCGTCTGCAGATCGCTGTAGCTCGTGCGGAAGAAGCTGAGATTGATGGCAGCGGTCCGGCTTTCATATTTAAGGCCAACCTCGAAATTGTTAGCGGACTCTTCCTCGAAACGGAATGAGCCGGGCCGGGCGACGGTCGGCGACCCGGGTACCGAGTTCGAACGGATGTCGAAGCCGCCGGCTTTGGTGCCCCGTGCATAGGAGGCGTAGAGCATCAGCTCGTCTGTCGCATCATATTGCACGTTCACCATCGGGTTGAGCGAATTTTCGGTGAACTCGCCGGAGATGGTGTGCGCTTCGATATTGAGCGCGCGGAACACTGCGGCGACGACGGGCGCGGGGCTGGCGTTGAGCGGCCCCTGAACGATGCCCAGCGTCCGGTCGCCCGACTTGTTCTCGTGATTGTAGCGTGCGCCGGCGGTCAGCCTCAGCCGATCTGTGAGCGCGATTTCGCCTTGCGCGAATATCGAGAACAGGTCCGATTCCTGCGAATAGTCGCGCACATTGATGGTATCGCCGATCGCACTGAAAGGCGGGCCGAAACCGAGGAAAGTCGGGTTGAACCGAACCCGGTCGCCCGCATCGAGTTCGCTGTGCTGATAATAGACGCCGGCGATATAGTTGAACGGTTCGTTGCCCGGCGAGGTAATCCGCACTTCTTGCGAGAACTGGCTGTAATCTTCGCTCTGCTGGGTTCCGTCCAGCAGGCTGATGGCCGTGAAATCGACATCGAGCGTCTCGTCGACCGAATATTCGAGATAGCCCGTTACCGATGTCAGGGTAACGCCTCCCAGGTCGAGTTCGGCGTTGGCCACCAGGTTGATCGTCTCGTTGTTGCTCTGATAGCCGTTATCTTCCCGCCGCCAGTCGAGATCCGTGTCGACCGCCAGCGGTCCCTGGAAAATCAACGAGTATGAGCCGACCGGCCCGAAATTTTCACGCGCCTGTCCGCGGGAGCGGAAATCCGCATATTCGCCCTTGAGTTCTAGGCGGAATCCATCGCTTTCGTAATCGACTATGCCGCGCATGTAATAAT
>JBPOET010000048.1:0-9073 GCA_051251675.1 Parasphingopyxis sp.
GCTCCTTTGCTGCCTTCACCTGAGACTTGGTGTATGCGGGCCTTGCCGACCGACCAGGCTGCGCTGCCTTTCGTTTCGCCTTTTCCATATTTGATATCCTCTGCGTTCCCCCGTCTGCTCCCCCGATATGGGCGATATTCAGAGATCATGCAAGATACACGTAGCCCCCTGCAGAGGCTTGACGCTGTTGTAAAGCCTCGGTTTTTGTGGGCCTCAGAGCTACCTGGGAATATGGAAGTGGCGGAGCGGGTGGGATTCGAACCCACGATAGGGGGTTACCCTATACACACTTTCCAGGCGTGCGCCTTCGACCACTCGGCCACCGCTCCGCATATCCTGGCAAGCGGATGCACCTAGAGCGGACAGCGGTCTGGCGCAAGGGGTTGGAGCATGGCAAAAGGGCTGGCATGAAAAAGCTCTTTCTCCTTGCCGCCGCTCCTTTGCTCCTTGCCGCGCAGGCCGCCGAACCGCCGGCCGGGCCATTGACGCCCGGCGAAGTTATCGCGGCGACCACCGCCGATGACTGGCGGCCGATAGCGCCGGAAAATCTGCTGGTCATGACGCTGGGCACGGGCGAGGAGATTTACATCGAGCTTGCGGCGATATTTGCGCCCGTCCATGTCACCAATATCCGCAACCTGGCGCGGGCCGGCTGGTATGACGGCATCAGCATCAACCGGGTCCAGGACAATTATGTCGTGCAATGGGGTGACGCTAGCGAGCGCAAACCGTTGCCGGAAACCGTCGATCGAAGCGCTCCGGCCGAATATGAATTCGCCATGACAGAATCGCATATTGCCGATTTTCACACCGTTCAGCAGGGCAATTACGAGCCCTATTCCGGTTATCTGGAAGGTTGGCCAGCTGCCCATGCCCCTCGCGAGGACGGCCAGCGCAGCGGCACGCTGATCCATTGCTATGGCATGGTTGGTGTCGGGCGCGGCGATAACCCAGATACGGGAACCGGGGCGGAGCTATACACGGTTATCGGCCATGCGCCGCGCCACCTCGATCGCAATATCGCACTGGTCGGCCGGATAGTGGAGGGCATCGAAGCCCTGTCCAGCCTGCCACGCGGGACGGGGCCGCTCGGCTTCTATGAAGAGGCCGAACAGCGGGTGCCGATCGCCAGCATACGCCTCGCCAGCGAGATGCCCAAGGCTGAACAGCCGGCTTTCGAGGTGATGCGCACCGATTCCGAGGCCTTTCGCCAGTTCGTCCAAGCGCGCGCCAACCGGACGGGCTGGTTTATACGCCCTGCAGGTGCGGTCGATGTCTGCAACGTCAACCTCCCGATTCGGCGGGCTGAAGCGGATTAAGCATCTTTTTGCGCGCCCCGATGGGCGGTTAACCACCTATTATCGGTACTTTTCCCCGAACTTCGCTTAGCCGGAAGTCTGGGATCTTTCAGGTAAAGGGGCAACGCCGTGGCGGATGCCGGGACAGTTTTGCCCCGCTGGATGCAGGGGCCATGGGCGGATCGGGCGCCGCTGCGCGCTTCGGACAGCCAGCATGGCTCTGTCTCGCAGGCTGCCCGGTCACAAGCCACAGTCTCACAGCATCTGGTTCTGGACCGTGTAGTGCAGGCGCCCGCGCGCAGGCCGCGCCCGGCCTTGTCGGCGCTCGCAGCGATCTTTCTCGCTTTGGCCGGGCTGTTCACGCTCAGCGCCGCCGGGCTGGCCGTACCTGAAGCGGGGCTTACCGTGCGGTTGCCGGCGGCGACGCCCTTTCCCACTCTGGCGGGCGAGGGGGAGGCCATCGCTTCGGCAATCGTTTTGACGGATGCCGAACAGGAGGCGATCCGCAGCGCGATAGAGGCGGAGCTCGCCCAGCATTCGGGATATGACGGCCCGGTACCGGCGGGGCTTGCCTTTCGCGCCGCAAGCAGCGCCGACCGGGAACGCGCGCTCCAGTGCATGACACAGGCCATTTACTACGAGGCGGGAACGGAACCGGAGTCTGGCCAGCGCGCCGTTGCGCAGGTTGTGCTCAACCGGGTCCGCCATCCGGGCTATGCAAACAGCATTTGCGGGGTCGTCTATGAAGGCAGCGAGCGGAGCACGGGGTGCCAGTTCACCTTTACCTGCGACGGTGCGCTCGCAAGGCGGCCGGTGGCGGGCATCTGGGCGCGGGCCCAGCGCTATGCGCGCGAGGCGATCGACGGACGGGCTTTCGGCGAAGTCGGCTACGCCACCCATTATCACACGCTGGACGTATGGCCCTATTGGGGGCGGACGCTGACAATGACCAATATGATCGGCCGTCACCTGTTTCACCGCCTGCGCGGATCGGCGGGCGGACCGGGAGCGTTTACCGTGCGCTATGCGGGGCGAGAGCCGTCGCCGCGGCCCTGGCGGCCGCGCCCGACCGAAGTGGAGGTTGCGGCTGAAGCCGCCGCCGAACCGGCTGTGGAAGTTGCCGACCGGCTTCCGCCCGCGCCGGCCTTGCGGGAAAGGGTTGCCCCTGGGGGCCGCCGGCGGGAGCCCAACAACCTGCCCGGTAGCCAGCCGATCGAGAATGCGCTTCCGGACTCGCAGATCCGGCCCGAATATCGCGATAGCGGGCGCTTGATCGGAAGCTAGGGGTTCTCTTCGGACTTAACGGACAGGGAAATGCTGACGAGGAGTTAGCGCAATCGCAGCTCGTCGCCGCTGATTTCAACCGTTCCGACCCGTTCCAGAAAGCTCTGGCCGAGCAGGGATACAGGAAGGTCCGATTCCGCGACCATCGCCGGGACATTACGGGTATCGACGGGTCCCAGGGCGATCTGGTTTATGGTAACGGGTTTCAGCGCGATCTGGCCGCCGGCGGTTCGCGCAATGGCGGTGAATTCGCCGGGGCGGGCCTGAATGCCCGCCCGCTGCGCGTCGGCGCGGGACAGGATCACGCTGGTTGCGCCGGTATCGATCAGCATCCTGCTGGTTGCGCCATTTATCCGGACATCGGCATAGAAATGGCCGTCGTCGGCGCGGATCGTGGTGAAGCTTGCGGATCCGTTACCGGCGATCTGCATTCCGGTCTCCCGGGTGTCGGCGGTATCGGCCGAGGCCAGCGCGACCGGTACAGGGTCGGGTTCTTGCCCGGCGCCCAGAAAGGCGAGGGCAAGCATGGCCGTGCCGATGATCGCGAGCAGTTTTTCCATACGCCCAGCTTAGCGCAAGGAGGTTAAGCAGCCCTTTCCGGCGTCCGGCGTCGCGAAATCAGGCGGCCATGGGCGCGAAAGCGTCCGTTTTGCCGCGGTTGCGGAACAGGCCGGTGCCGACGGTGAGGCCCCGTTCGAGAGGAAGTGCCGTTGCACAAAAGGCGCATTCTGCGCTCATCCGTCCGACGATCCAGTGTGCACGGCCGCAGCCGGGGCAATGATTGGTCTCGTTCGCACGGTAGACGATGCGAAATCCCAACCGGGCCGGGTTAAAGGCAGTATGGTCGTGAAACATCGATTATCTCCTCAGCGTTCCTGTCGATGGAACGAGTGCGAATATCGATGAGTTGAGATGAATTGGCTGTGACCGAGAGCACCGGTTCCCGTTCATCTTCGGGAATCAATCGGGATGCTCGTCCGGATTGCGATTGCGTGGCCGGTCCGGCGGGGGACGGTTCGGTGGCGGCGTTGTCGCCCGCGGCGGCGCGTTGCGGGGCGCTGCGTTGCGCGGCGCCGGACCGGGTTGGGCGCGGGGCACCTGATTGCGATTCCCGCGATTGGTGTTCGGACGGGGCGTGTCTGGCGTCAAAGCCGGATAGGGGCCGCTCCTGCCGGTGCCCGGCGTAAAGGGTTGCCTGTTGTCGCCGCGGCTGTCGCGGCGGTTTCCGCGCCGGTCGCGATCGCGTCCGTCATGGCGGCGCCTGTAGTCGCGGCGGCCGTCATGTCCCCGCCGCGCCCGCCGTTGTCCTTCCCAGTGCCGGCGATGCCGGTCGGACCAGTTGTGGCGGCGGCCCTGCCGATCGTAGATATAATAGGAATATCCGGGATAGTAGAAGCCGTCATACCAGCCATAGGGGCCGTAATCATTGTAGAAGAGGCTGCCATATCCATAGCCGTTTCGCGCGACATAACCGGCGTCTTCGCAATCTGCGTACAGATAGCCGTCCTTGTCAAAGCATTCGGCCGGATAGTCATTTCTGGCATAGCCATCGCCATAATAGCCGGGGCCATAGCCATCATAGATGGTGCAGGCCGAAAGGCCCGCGACCGCCGCTAGCAACAGCGGAATTCTTACAATGCTTACTGGCCCCATGATTACGCTCCTGCACCGGGAACTTGACCCGTATTGAGAGCGGTAATCTAGCGATTACAGATTGAACGCCGTCTGAACCGGCGGCTCAGTTCTGGGCGCGTTCCGCGCTGCCCAGGAAAGCGGCCATGCGCTGTCGGCCCTGTTCGGTGAGGTCGACGACCTGGGGGCCGCCATGATCCCTGTTGCCGCCAAGCTCGACGAGCCCCGCATTTGCGAGGCTCTCAACGGCGCTCGCGCAATCTGCCTCCGACAATCGGTTGCCGACGCTCAGCGAAACCAGTGTAACCTGGAGGTTTTCCTGGCGCTGGTTGTAGAGCGACAGGAAGACTTCCCATACCGGATTGCGAAACAGGCTGCTATCGATATAGATGTCTCTCAACTTGTTGATATTACTAAGATATTGGGAGAGGCCAAGGCCTGAGAACAGTTTGGATTCCGTTCCGGGCTGCGCTGGATCGCTGACTTGCGCGATGGTCGGCTTGCATGTCGAATTGTTCATGAATTGCTGTCCTGGACACGCTTGAATCCTGCCGGCCATGGCGCTTCTTTGACGCGAAGAAGCGATCGACGAGCGGCAAAACCGTTATCGTGGTCACTTTGATGAATGAAAGGCGAAACCAATTGGCGTTGATTGGGGGGGGGCGCCAACTGGTTCCTGCTGACTGCCTCTATAGGGCTGCGTTTGGCTATGCACGTCACGCAGCCACGTGACAAGGCCTGGCCGGCATAGGGGATCAGGGCGCGATCAGGCCGCACCCTATGCCGCGGATCGCGGCAGTCGTCCTGTCCGAAACGCCGAGTTTATCGTAGATCCGCCGCAAATGCGTATCGACGGTATTCGCGGAAATACCCAGGATGCTCGATATGGCGTTGTTGCTTTTTCCGCGCGCAACCCATTCGAGAACTTCCTTCTCGCGCGGGGACAAAGTGATCGTTTCGGTCGCCTCCGTGGAGAGAAGCTCGCAATATCGCTGATGCGCCATCTGCGCGATCGCCTGGAATTCGTGGAGCAGCTCATCCGAGGTATCTTCGTTATGCGGGCCGAGAGCCAGCCCGACATAGCCGTTGCGGCCATGCGGGCCGAACACCGGAATGGCCAGCCCGTCGCCAATGCCGAGCTGCTCGACCTCCTTCAGAAAGGCGATCTGCGGGGAGGTCAGTTTCCGCATCTCTCCGATCTCGGACCAGCGGAACGGCATGGGATGGTGCCGTGCATGGTTGGGAATGGGATCGTCCAGATAGAGTTTGTCCTCGATATAGCGCCGCCGAAACGCATCGGGATAACCAATGGCGGCGATGATGACCTTACCGAAATCATGGGCGCCGGGCGGCGGGATGTGGATCAGGCACAGATGGTCGATGCGATGCTGTTTGAAATAGCCGGTGAATGCATCCCAGAGCTCCGGAATGTCCGAGGCATTGCGTATTGCGGCAAAGAATTTTGTCATTGCTAAATGTCCGCAGTCGGCCTGTAGCGCGATCGACGGCCAACGTTCCAAGCCGCGTCATAGCACTTTATCCGGCGAGTCTGAAATCGGCCTGGGACATCCCGGAGAGTCGCAAAGAAAAAGGGGCCCGCAAGCAGGCCCCTTTTCCCTTGTTCACGCGTGCGGAGGTTAGTCCTTGGTGATGAACTCGGGCAGTTCGCCGCCATCGGCATCCTTGCCACCCTTGTCGTCGTTGCTGTCACCGCGGTCACGACGCGGGCCGCGGCCACGGCCGCCTCCGCCGCGTCCACCGCGATCGCCGCCGCGACCACCGCCGCCGCCGCGCGGTTCGCGCGGGGGACGGGTGTCTTCAAGCTCTTCGCCGGTTTCCTGGTCGACAACCCGCATCGACAGACGGACTTTGCCGCGCTGGTCGATCTCGAGCACCTTGACCTTCACTTCCTGGCCTTCGGAAAGCTCGTCGGAGACTTTCTCGACGCGCTCATTCTTGATTTCGGAGACATGGACGAGGCCGTCCTTCTGTCCCATGAAATTCACGAACGCGCCGAAATCGACGATATTGACGACCTTGCCGTCATAGACCTTGCCGACTTCTGCTTCCTCGACAATGCCTTCGATCCACTTGCGGGCGGCTTCGATCTCGTTGACGTCCGAAGAAGACAGCTTGATCACGCCTTCGTCGTCGATATCGACCTTGGCACCGGTTTCGGCGACGATCTCGCGGATCACCTTGCCGCCCGTACCGATAACGTCGCGGATCTTTTCCTTGTCGATCTGCATCGTCTCGATCCGCGGCGCGAAGTCCGAAAGTTCGGTGCGCGTCGTGTCGAGGGCCTTGGACATCTCGCCCAGGATATGGGCGCGGCCGCCATTGGCCTGTTCCAGAGCGACCTTCATGATCTCTTCGGTGATACCGGCGATCTTGATGTCCATCTGGAGCGAGGTGATGCCCTTCTCGGTACCGGCGACCTTGAAGTCCATGTCGCCGAGATGGTCCTCGTCACCGAGAATGTCGGAGAGAACGGCAAAGTCGTCGCCTTCGAGGATCAGGCCCATGGCAATACCGGATACCGGCCGCTTGAGCGGTACACCGGCATCCATCATTGCGAGGCTTCCGCCGCAGACCGTCGCCATCGAGGACGAGCCGTTGGACTCGGTGATGTCGGACAGAACACGGATCGTGTACGGGAATTCCTCCGCATCGGGCAGGACCGGATGGAGCGCGCGCCAGGCGAGCTTGCCATGGCCGGTTTCGCGGCGGCTGGTGAAGCCGAAGCGGCCCACTTCGCCGACCGAATAGGGCGGGAAGTTATAGTGGAGCATGAACGGCGAATAGGAGAGGCCGGTCAGCCCGTCGATCATCTGCTCGGCGTCCTTGGTGCCGAGCGTCGTCGTGACGATGGCCTGGGTCTCGCCGCGCGTGAACAGGGCCGAGCCGTGTGTGCGGGGCAGGAAGTGGACCATGGCTTCGATCGGGCGCACCTGATCGAGTTTGCGACCGTCGATACGGCTGCCATCCTTGATGATGGCGCCGCGAACGATTTCGGCTTCCAGCTTCTTGACGACCTTGCCGGCGGTCATCTGCGTCTGGCCGTCTTCTTCGGCGAAGGCGGCTTTGGCTTTCTCGCGGGCGGCGTTGAGCGCGTCCGAGCGTTCCGACTTGTCGGTGAGCTTGTAGGCTGCGGCGATATCGTCGCCCACCAGATCGCGAAGCTGCTGCTTCATGCCGTCCTGATCTTCGGCCGGGGCCAGTTCCCAGGGTTCCTTGGCGGCCTGTTCGGCAAGCGCGATAATCGCGTCGATGACCGGCTTGGATTCCTCATGCGCGAACATGACGGCGCCGAGCATGACGTCTTCGGGAAGCTCTTTTGCTTCCGATTCCACCATCAACACGGCGTTCTGCGTACCGGCGACCACGAGATCGAGCTCGCCTTCGGCAACCTCTTCCATGCTCGGGTTGAGCTGGTACTCGCCATCCTTGTAGCCGACGCGCGCCGCGGCGATCGGACCCATGAAGGGCAGGCCGGAGATCGTCAGCGCGGCCGAAGCGGCGACCATCGCGAGGATGTCCGGTTCGTTCTCGCCGTCATAGCTCAGTACCTGGGCGATGACATTGATCTCGTTGTAAAAGCCTTCCGGGAAAAGCGGACGGACCGGGCGGTCGATTAGACGGCATGTCAGCGTTTCTTTTTCCGTGGCGCGGCCTTCGCGCTTGAAAAAGCCGCCCGGAATGCGTCCGGCGGCCGAATATTTTTCCTGATAATGCACGGTGAGCGGGAAGAAGTCCTGCCCTTCGCGCACGGATTTGGCGGCGGTAACTGCGCACAGTACAACCGTATCGCCGAGCTGCGCGAGAACCGCACCGTCGGCCTGGCGAGCCACGCGGCCCGTTTCGAGGGTCAGCTTCTGGCCGCCCCATTCTGTTTCGACTTTCTTTACGTCAAACATCTTTTCTTCTTCACTTTCTTTGCGAGGATCACCCTATGCGATCAACGCTCATTTGCAGGGGCAGTACCGGCCCTGCGCGGTTTGGGAGCTTTCGCGCCCCCTTTTGGCTTGGCCGGACGCCGAATTGCGTCCAGTCCAAATATGAAAACGGCCCCAACGATGAGGCCGTTTCCCAAATTATTTACGAAGGCCGAGCTTCTTGATGAGGTCCTGATACCGGGTCTCATCCACATTGCGCAGATAGCTGAGCAAGTTGCGGCGTTTGTTGACCAGCATCAGCAGCCCGCGGCGCGAATGATGGTCTTTATGGTGACCTTTGAAATGGTCGGTCAGGTTGGTGATCCGTTCGGTGAGGATCGCAACCTGTACTTCAGGGGAACCGGTGTCGCCCTCTTCACGGGCATGGTCCTTGATGACTTCCTGCTTGCGTTCGGCAGTAATCGACATCGCATAATTCCTTTCAGTTCTTGTGCGAGCAATCCCCAAAAGGGGCAGCTCGGGAGTTGTTCCACGAGCGCCCGGCCAATCCGGACGGCTCATTGGAGGTTGAAACCCCGCACTACTTTCAGCTCGACCCCGTCGCATTCGACGAGAGCAACCGGAACAGACTGGTCGGTTGCAAGATAAAGCCCTGAGCGCACGGAAACCCCGATCACCCGCTGCCCCATGCGGAGCTGCCTTGCCTGATCGGGAGCGACGGAAAGAGCCGGGATGTCGTCCAGCCCTGCCGCCAATGGCAAGAGTGCCTGTTCAAGGCAGCGGCTCTTAGCGAGTTCGTCCAGTTTGTCCAGCGAAATCGCGCCTTCCAGCGTGAAAGGCCCGGCCTTGATCCGTCTTAACATGGTGACATGACCGACCGTATGCAATGCACGGGCAATATCGCGGGCGAGCGATCGGATATAGGTGCCCTTGGAAACATGGGCGGTAAGGGTGATTTCAGGG
>JBPOET010000049.1:0-9006 GCA_051251675.1 Parasphingopyxis sp.
CCCCAGGACCGGACAATCCGCGCTCCGGCGACCAACGCGATGATCTCGTCATGGGAAAACATCAGGGGAGGGAGGTCGAACCCGCCGCGCATGACGTAACCAACCCCCGCTTCGCCATCGATCGGCACGCCCGTCGACTGGAGATCGGCGATGTCGCGGTAGATTGTACGCTCGGAAACCTCGAGCCATTCGGCGAGCATCGCGGCCGTAACGAGCCGACCGCCGCGCAGATATTGCACGATCTGAAAAAGGCGGTCGGCGCGTCGCATGGGCGATATATAGCGGCTAGGCTCTAAAAATGCCGAGAGAATTGCCCTCGGTGTCGATCGCGTAGAAAAACGAGCCAGACGGGATGGTGATGACATCCGAGACGATCTCGCCGCCGGCTTCGCCGACCCTTGCCATGGCTTCATCCAGTTCGAAAGGCGTCGCCAGATGGGCGGTCACGCCTTCGCCCTTTTTCGCGGGCGTGCCCGGATACAGATGGCCCGCTACGCCGTTGGTTGGGTCCGAGCAGGGCAGCATCGCCATCGGGTTCGGGCCAGTATCGTCGCGCTTCAGCGGTTCGCCGAGAATTTTTTCATAGAAAGCGGCCGCGCGATCGAGATCGGTGACGGGGATTTCCGCCCAGACGAGGCGATTGGAGGGAGTATCGGTCATTGGCGTGTTCCTTGTTGTTTTGGGAGCACGCCTTTCCTGCCACACCCCTACTGACAGCATTGTGTCAGGAATGTTCGGGTGTGCGCCGACTACTCAAATATAGCCGAACAGCACGCCGCCCACCTTGCGCATCTGGATTTCCTCGGCGCCTTCGGTGATGCGGTATCGGCGGTGGTGGCGATAGATATGTTCGAATGGCTTGTGCCGGGAATAGCCGATGCCGCCATGCACCTGCATCGCGCGGTCGGCGGCGTCGCAGACCAGCCGGTTGGCGCGGTAATTGCACATGCTGACCTTGTCGGAGAGCTGCTTGGCGACTTCGGTTTTCGGCATCTGGTCCATCTGCCAGGCGGTCTTGTAGATTAGCAGGCGGAGCATTTCGGCGTCCGTCTGCAGCTCGACCAGCGGGAACTGGATCGCCTGGTTGGCCGAGAGCGGTTTGCCGAAAGGTTTGCGCTCGCCGGCATATTTCACCGCCTCGTCGATGCAATATTGCGCGGCGCCAAGCGAGGAAGCGGCCTGGCGGATGCGGTTCTCATGGACAAAATGCTGGGCGCAGGCGAGCCCCCATTCGGGATCGCCGAGGATCGCGCTGTCAGGAACCCAGACATCGGTCAGCGACACTTTGGGGTGATCCGTCGGCATGTTGAACGTCCACATATATTCGCCGATCTCGAGACCGGGGCTGTCCTGCGGGACGATGAAGCAGGTGATGCCCTTGGCTGCGCCGTCAGGGCCTTCGGTGCGCGCGAAGAGCATGCAATGGGTCGCGACATGGCTGCCGGTCGTCCACATCTTCTCGCCATTGATCAGCCAGCCGTCCACGCCGTCCCGCTTCTCTCGCACGCCGCGGGTTTCCATATGGGTGGCGTCCGAGCCATGGGCCTCTTCCGTGAGGCCGAACGTCCAGCGCATCGTGCCATCAAGCAGCGATGGAATGAATTTCTGTTTTTGTTGTTCAGTCCCGAAATCGCGTACGACGAGCGGCAGGACCAGATTGCCGACAATCGAACTTTCATTCTGCAGGTCGTTATGGAGCCCCAATCCCTTGGCTGCGAGATGCTCGCGGATCCGCGCCATGGCGAGGTTGGAACCATTCTTCCCGCCGAACTCCTCCGGCAGCGCATAGCGGAAATGCCCCGCTGCATCGGCTTTCTGGCGCATTTCGCGGAGCAGTTCTTCCCAGTCTTCGCGCGGCAGGCCCTCATTGTCCCAATCGGTCCGCGCATGTTCGCGGCGATGGTCGAAAAAGCGGATATTGTCGTCCCGCTGTTCGAGGGGTTTGATCTCGGCCTCGATGAAGGAATCGAGTTCCGCGAGATAGTCTTCAATGTCCTGGGGGATTTCAAAGCTCATGACATGGTCCATCGTTTGAGGGCGGCAGCAAGGCCGGGATATCTGGGCTGGTCGATCGATAGGCGTTCGAGTGCGGTGAGGCGCAGATGCGCAAGCAGGGCCGGGTCGGCAGGCGAAAGCGTGCCGTCCGCAAGGCCTGCACACAGCCTTTCGGTGGTGAGGCCCAGCGTCTCAAGACGCTCCCCTTGCCGGACAGTAAATATCGGCCCCATCAGGGCGTCCCGCTGCAGCATGCCCAGAGCGTTTTTGGCGACACGGGCCTGAAAAAGGTCGCGGCCTTTGGCTTGGGGAATGACATCGTCGCTGTCCCAGCCGATCAGGGCTTCCAGCAGTTCGGCGCTATGGGTTTCGCCCCTGTGGCTGGGTGTTTCGGGCAAGGTCCAGTCGATCGTCCGGGCGGCGCTCTCGCCGAGCATCGGATCGAACAGCAGGAGCAGATCCACTTCGACTTCGCTTACCCGCCGCCCGATAACGGCGCGCTCCAGGGTCCTGTCCTGACCCGTGCGCCAGATGTCGGTCATGCCAAGGCAGGTCACGCCCCACCAGAGAGTGGAATAGACGAGCCAGAAATCGAAGCGGGACCGTTCGACTGCTGCACCGCTGGCTGCTTCATAAGCGCCTAGAAATTCATCGATTCCGGCAAAACCGCCCACCGGCCGGTCGTGCCGCGTGAATCGCCAGCTCGGCGTGCAGAGATAGGCCAGATCCTGGGCCGGGTCGCCGATATGGGCAAGCTCCCAGTCGAGGATCGCAGCGATGCCGCCCGCATCGATCATCAGATTGCCCATCCGGAAATCGCCATGCAACAGGCAGGGCGGGGCGGGTTCGGGCAGGTGATCCTCGAGCCAGCGCAGCGCATAGTCGAAAATGGGGATGGACGCGCCATATTCGCGATACCGTTCGGCAAGGACGGCGAGCAGCGACTTGGCTTCGTCGCGAGGCATATCCGTGGGCAGACTCTCAAGCGGGATTGCATGAATTTTCGCCAGTTCGGCCGCGCACTGCCCGGCCAGTCGCTGTTCGGCTTTCGCGAATTCGGGGTTGCCGAGGATTTTTTGCGGGAGCGTTTCTCCGGCAATACGCTCCATCAGATAGCCCTGGCCCAGTTCATCGGCCGGTTCGAGAATGCCGCGTACCGGGGGCGCGCCGACACCCTGCTCGCAGGCAAGCGTGATCAGCCGGGCCTCGCTCTCCATCGATATCCGCGACAGGTCTTCATTGCGCTCGCCATCGCCCGGAGCGCGGCGCAGCACAAGTTTGCGGTCGCCATAATCGAAAGCCCAGCTCTCCATATTGGCGCCGCCCGTCAGGCGTTTCAGATGGGCAATTTCCCCGCTTTCGCCGAACATGCGGGCGCAAAAACGATTTAGTTTGTATTCTAACGAATCACCGGACATGGGTTGACGCTAGCGGCAACCAGACGGGTGTTCAATGCTTGCATCGCGTTCCCGCGCTGCCTAGTCGGAAGGCAAACAACAGGGGTTTACTATGCGGGCTTTCATTTTTCCGGGACAGGGCAGTCAGGCAGTCGGAATGGGTTCGGCGCTGGCCGATGCCAGCGCGGTCGCGCGCGAAACCTTTCAGGAGGTCGATGACGCGCTCGGGCAGAATCTGACCGCGTTGATGCGCGATGGGCCAGAGGACGAACTGACGCTTACCGAGAACGCCCAGCCTGCGATCATGGCCAACGCCATCGCGACGTTGCGGGTGCTGGAACGTGAAGGCGGCATCACGCTGGCCGACAAGGCCGATTTCGTCGCCGGGCACAGTCTGGGCGAATATACGGCGCTGTGCGCCGCAGGCGGGTTCGATCTCGCGACGACGGCGAAACTCCTCAAACGGCGCGGTCAGGCGATGCAGGCCGCCGTGCCAGTGGGCGAGGGGGCGATGGCAGTGTTTCTCGGCCTCGATTTCGATCCGGTATCGGAGATTGTCGAAGAGGTGGCCGAGGGCGAGGTTTGCGTGATCGCGAACGACAATGCGCCGGGCCAGATCGTGATTTCCGGCCATAAGGGCGCCGTCGACCGGGCCTGCGCGCTCGGCAAAGACAAGGGTGCGCGCCGCGCTATGCCGCTGGCGGTTTCCGCGCCCTTTCACTGCCCGCTGATGAAACCGGCCGCCGATGCGATGGAAGAGGCGCTGGCCGGTGTGGATATCCATCCGCTATCCGCCATGCTCTATGCCAATGTAACCGCTTCGGCGGTCGGCGAGCATGAGGCGATCCGCGGGCTGCTTGTCGAACAGGTAACGGCCATGGTCCGCTGGCGTGAAAGCATTGCGGCGATGGCCGAAGAGGGTGTTACCGAATTCATCGAGTTCGGCGGCAAGGTCGTTGCGCCCATGGTGAAGCGGATCGCGCCGGACACGAGCCAGAAAAGCGTGGTTTCGATGGACGATGTCGAGGCGCTGGCGAAGGCTTTGTAGCAACCCGTTAGCCCTGAGCTTGTCGAAGGGCGTTTCTCCGACGATAGACGGGCTTCGACAGGCTCAGCACTAACGGACTATTTCGAGAGGTATCATGTTCGATCTTACAGGTAAAACCGCGCTGGTGACCGGCGCTTCGGGCGGCATCGGCTCTGCGATAGCCAAAGCGCTGGCGGCGCAGGGCGCGCGGGTCGCGCTTTCGGGCACGCGGGAAGAGGCATTGAAGGCGGTTGCTGCGGAAACTGGCGGCGATCCGGTGATCCTGCCCTGCAATCTTTCCGATGCCGATGCCGTGGATGCCCTGGTTCCCTCTGCCATAGAGGCGCTGGGGCAGCTCGATATTCTCGTCAACAATGCCGGCGTGACGCGCGACAATCTCGCGATGCGGATGAAGGACGAGGAATGGAATGACGTTATCCGGATCAACCTGGAGGCGGCTTTCCGGCTGGCGCGCGCCTCGCTGAGGCCGATGATGAAGGCGCGGGGCGGGCGGATCATCTCGATCACCTCCGTGGTCGGGGCCACCGGAAATCCCGGCCAGGCCAATTATGCGGCGTCCAAGGCCGGTTTGATCGGCATGTCCAAGGCGCTGGCGCAGGAAGTGGCGAGCCGCGGGATCACGGTAAACTGTGTGGCTCCGGGCTTTATCCGCTCGGCTATGACCGATGAACTGCCGGATGCGCAGAAAGAGGCCCTGATGACGCGGATTCCCGCAGGAAAGCTGGGCGAGGGCGAGGATATCGCCGCCGCAGTCGCCTATCTCGCATCGGACGAGGCCGCCTATATTACGGGCGAGACCTTGCATGTGAACGGCGGAATGGCGATGTTATAGCTTGCCTTAAGATGAACGGGGCTTGCGCCAAAACGCGCTGCCCTTTAGGAAAACCGGGAATCATTAAAGTAAAGGATATTCCATGAGCGATACTGCTGATCGGGTCAAAAAGATCGTCACTGAGCATCTCGGCGTTGAAGCCGACAAGGTCACTGAAGATGCCGCCTTCATCGATGATCTCGGCGCAGACAGCCTCGATATCGTTGAGCTGGTAATGGCATTCGAAGAAGAATTCGGTGTCGAGATTCCGGACGATGCCGCCGAGGATATCGCGACCGTCAAGGATGCGATCACCTATATCGACAAACAGAACGCCTAATCGCCTAGGCGATGAGGGAGCCCGGTCGCCAGACCGAGCCAAATGGATTAATGCGGCTCCCCGGTCCAAAACCCGGGGAGCCGTTTTGCCGTTATAACGAGGCCTGCGAAGGGGCCATGCAATAGGGAGGCATGAAAATGCGCCGTGTAGTTGTCACTGGACTGGGATTGGTCACGCCGCTGGGCGGAGACGTTGAAACCACATGGAAGAACCTGACTGCCGGAAAGTCTGGCGCCGGGCAGATAACGCGGTTCGACCCCTCCGACCAGAAATGCACAATTGCCTGCGAAGTGAAACCGGTGGACCATCCATACGGTTTTGATCCGTCATTGCGGGTTGATCACAAGGTTCAGCGGCAGGTCGATCCGTTCATCATTTTCGGGATTGATGCAGCGGGTCAGGCTCTCGAAGATGCCGGCCTTACTGAAATGACCGAAGAAGAAAAATTGCGCGCGGGCTGCTCGATAGGGTCGGGCATTGGCGGGCTTCCCGGAATCGAAAGCGAATCACTGGTTCTGGCCGAGCGGGGACCGGGCCGTGTCAGTCCGCACTTTGTGCATGGCCGGCTGATCAACCTTATATCTGGCCAGGTCAGCATAAAATACGGACTGATGGGCCCCAATCACGCGGTAGTAACCGCCTGTTCGACAGGCGCGCATTCGATCGGCGATGCCGCGCGGATGATCGCGCTGGACGATGCCGATGTCATGCTGGCCGGCGGCTCCGAAGGGGCCATCTGCCCGATCGGCATCGCTGGCTTCGCGCAGGCCAAGGCGCTGTGCACCAATCGCAACGAGGAACCGGAAAAGGCGAGCCGTCCCTATGATCGCGATCGCAGCGGTTTCGTTATGGGCGAGGGCGCCGGAGTAGTTGTGCTCGAGGAATATGAGCGGGCCAAGGCGCGCGGCGCGAATATCTATGCCGAGGTCGTCGGTTATGGCCTTTCGGGCGATGCCTATCACGTGACCGCGCCGCATCCCGACGGCATCGGCGCCTATCGTTCGATGGAAATGGCGCTGCGCAAGGCCGGCCTGGACGTAAGCGACATTGACTATGTGAACGCACATGGCACGTCGACAATGGCCGATCTTATCGAACTGGATGCGGTGAAACGGCTGTTTGGCGATGCCGCCAATTCTCTGTCCATGAGTTCCACCAAATCGGCGATCGGTCATCTTCTGGGCGGTGCCGGTGCCGTTGAATCGATCTTCTGTATCTTGGCGCTTCGCGACCAGCTGGTTCCGCCGACGCTGAACCTCGACAATCCGGAAGAGGGGACGGCGGGCATGGATCTTGTTCCGCACGAAGCGAAACAGCGCGAAGTGAAAGCCGTACTTAACAACAGTTTTGGTTTCGGCGGAACCAACGCCAGCGTCATCATGCGAGCCGTATAGGGAATAATCGTCATGCGCAGGCTTGGCTGTCTGGGGCTCATCGTTGCAGGGTTGCTGGTAGTCGGGCTTGTCGCCGCCCTGCGCAGCTGGAGCGGTGCCGGTCCGCTGGAAGAACCGGTTGCCGTCACCATTGCGGAGGGGGCGACGCTGACCGACGCGGCGCTTACCCTGGAGGAAGCCGGCGTCATCCGTTCGCAGAGCCGCTTCCTGCTGTTTGCGCGTTTCCTGGGCAGCGATGCGCCGATCCGGGCAGGCGAGTATGAAATGCCGGCCCGGGTCAGCCAGTCCGGCGCGCTGCGCATTCTGCAGGAAGCCCCGGCCATTCAGCGTTTCGTGACGATTCCCGAAGGCATGCCAGCCGTGCTGGTGCATGAAAGGCTGATGGCGACAGAATTGCTGACGGGCGAGATACCGGTGCCGGAAGAAGGATCGGTGCTGGCCGACAGCTATTCCTATGAACGCGGAGAAAGCCGCGCGGACCTGCTCGCGCGTATGCAACTGGCGCTCGACGAAGAACTGGCCGCGCTATGGGCCGTGCGTAGCGACGATATCGCGGTCGAAACACCCCGCGAAGCGGTCATTCTGGCATCGATCGTCGAGAAGGAGACGGCCGAGCCTTCGGAACGACCGATCATTGCGGGCGTCTATTCCAATCGGCTGCGCATCGGGATGCGCCTCCAGGCCGATCCGACGATCATCTATCCGATAACGCAGGGGCGGGCGCTGGGCCGGCGTATCCGGCGTTCGGAGATCGACGAGCGCAACGATTACAACACTTATGCCATGGCGGGCCTGCCGCGCGGTCCGATCGCCAATGTCGGGCGCGACGCGCTTGCCGCCGTTCTCAATCCGGCGGAGACCGATGCGCTCTATTTCGTCGCCGACGGATCAGGCGGTCACGCTTTCGCTGAAAGCTATGCCGAACATCAGCGCAATGTAGAACGTTGGTATGCCCTTCGCCGCCAGCGCGGCGAGATGGACTAGGCAATCAGCGCAGCCAGCCGCGCCGGCTGGCATTGCCTGCATACCAGATCTCGAAAATGCCGACGATAACCACGAGGACGGGGCCAATAGCGGCGGTCGCGGGCATGATATCCAGATAGCCGCTGAACACGAACGTCCAGGAATGCTGCACGATCACTGCGATCAGCGAAAGGATAAAAAGGATCCGCGCCCAGCCCTTGCGGGCAAGAAGGGCCAGAGCCCCGATCAACCCGCCAAAAACCGCAATGGCGAACGCACCGGTTACCCAGGCTGGTGTCGATTGGAAAATGGTTCTTTCCGCGGCGGAAAACATCGTTGCAAGCTGTTCGTCGGTTGCGGTTGTCAGCGCAAAATACTGGAAGCAGCCGATGCCGTTCCAGAGTAGCGCGAGTATCGATATTGCCCAAAAAGAACCGGGTGGCTTTCTGCTCAGAACGTTGTTCACGGCGACCTCTCAGTTTTTATACTGAGCTTCTAGCCGATAATCCGTCAAATGTGAATAAAGCGGTGGATAAGTGAGAGGGTTAAAATCTCAGGCCGGCATATTGATCGAAACCACCCATCAGATTGAGGTTTTGGACCGCCGCCCCGGCGGCACCCTTGCCCAGATTGTCGAGCACGGCGCACAGCCTGACCTGGCTGGAATCACTGTTGGCGAAAACCATGATATCCATCCGGTCCGTCCCGGCGCAGCGCTCTACGGTAACGGTATCGAGAGCCGCGCTGTCTTCTGCGTCGAGAACGGTGATCAGCCGGCTGTCCGCATAGCGTTCTTGCAGCGCCGCGCGTATGTCGCCGTCTTGCGTCCCGGTTTTCATCTGGCTGAGATGCAGGGGGATTTCGACGAGCATGCCCCGATAGAGATTGGCGACGGACGGCGAGAACAGGGGCGGATTGTCCAGCCCGCTATGCCGCTGCATCTCGGGAAGATGCTTGTGCCGCAGCGGCAGGGCATAGTTGCGGAAGGCCGTCGGGCTCGTTCCCTTCTCGAATTCCTCGATCATCGTGCGTCCGCCGCCGGAGTAGCCCGATACGGC
>JBPOET010000005.1:0-18299 GCA_051251675.1 Parasphingopyxis sp.
CATCATTTCCGTGCCGCCGGCGACGACGAGATCTTCCATACCGGACATGATCTGCGCCGCGGCGAAGCTGACGCTGGTGATCCCGCCGCCGCAGAAACGGTCGAGCGTCGTGCCGCTGGTGCGGATATCATAGCCCGCATCGAGCGCCGCCATCCGGCCAAGGTCGCCGCCCTGCTTGCCCTTCTGCGTGCTGGTGCTCCAGATAACGTCGTCGACATCGGCCGTGTCGAGATTATTGCGCTCGGCAATGGCTTTCAGAACCGTTGCCGCCAGATGCTGGGGATGCTCCTCGGCAAGCGCCCCCTTGCCGACCTTGCCGATGCCGCGCGGCGTGCGGCAGGCGTCGATGATATAAGCTTCAGCCATGAGAATTGTCCTTTTAGATTATAGTCTTGTCGCACAGCATTCTGATGCTGCCTAAAGTTCGGAAAATGCCTTGTCCTTGTCGACCCGCACATCCTGGGGCAGCCCCAGTACGCGCTCGGCGATGATATTCTTCAGGATCTCGTCCGTGCCGCCGGCAATACGCAGTCCGGGCGCCCACATCAGGCTCTCCTGGAAGATGGCGTCTGCGGGGGCCTTGTCCTTGTCGACGATCAGCCCGTAATGATCCTGCATTTCGACCGCGCTGTTGCAGATATCCTGCAGGTGGTTGGCGGTGATGATCTTGCCGATCGAGTTTTCCGGCCCCGGCGTTTCGCCGCGCGACAGGGCTGTCTGCGTCCGGAATTTCGTGAGCTTGTAGCCCTGTGCGGCGACGTACCAGTCGGCGAGCTTTTCCCGGAAGGCGCTGTTGGAAAGTGTTCCAGCATCGCGGGCATAGTCCATGATTTCCCGCCAGTCCGGCCCCGGCGAGCCGCCAACGGCCAGCCGTTCGTTCATCAGCGTGACGAGCGCGACTTTCCAGCCCATGCCCGGTTCGCCGAGCCGGTCGCTGTCGGGAATGCGAACGTCGGTGAAATAGACTTCGTTGAATTCGCGGCCGCCCGACGCCTGGTGGATCGGGCGCACCTCCACGCCGGGCGCCTTCATGTCGACGATGAACATGGTCAGGCCCTTATGCTTGGGCACATTTGGGTCGGTGCGTGTCAGCACGATGCCATAATCGGAAAACTGCGCGCCTGTGGTCCAGACCTTCTGGCCGTTGATCACCCAGTCGTCGCCATCCTTCACCGCTTTCGTCTTGAGGCCCGCGACATCGGAGCCGGCCGACGGTTCGGAGAAAAGCTGGCACCAGATTTCCTCGCCGTGGAGCGCTTTCTGGACATAGCGTTGCTTGTGGGCGTCGGACCCGAAGGCGATCACCGTCGGCACACACATGCCAAGCCCGATGGCAAAGGGGCCGATCGGCGCATCGAATTTTGCCTCTTCCTGGTTCCAGATCACCTGTTGCATCGCCGTACCGCCGCGACCGCCCATTTCCCGCGGCCAGGTGATCTGCGCGAACCGGTTTTCGGCTTTCACCTTCTGCCACTTCTTGGCTTTTTCCAGCGTCTGCTTGCGCGCTTCGCGGCCGCGGATCGCACTGGCGTTTTTGGGCTCGAGATGCTGTTCGAGAAAGGCCCGGGCTTCGGCGCGGAATTCGGCTTCTTCGGGGGTGTCGTTAAAATCCATCGGATATTCCTTTACGCAGCGTTGCGCGTTTCGAGCGCACGAACGAGTTTCTCTTTCCAGACGGCGGGCGCGCCGGCCTGCACGGCGAGCAGTTTCGCGCGGCGATACTAAAGGTGGCAGTCCACCTCCCAGGTGAAGCCCATGCCGCCATGCGTCTGGATGTTTTCCTTGGATGCGAACCAATAGGCTTCGGAGGCGGCGATGCGCGCGGCCGCCGCGGCCTCGGGCAGTTCGGCTGCGTCCGTCGACAGGGCCCATGCGCCATAATAGGCGTTGGACCGGGCCACCTCGTTCTTCACATACATTTCGGCAAGCTTGTGCTTGATCGCCTGGTTGCCGCCGATTGGGCGCCCAAAGGCGTGGCGTTCCTTGGCATAGTCGGTCGCCATTTCGAGGCACACCGATGCGCCGCCAGTCTGTTCGAAGGCGAGGAGTACCGCCGCCCGGTTCATGATTGCGTCGTACAGGGCTTCACCGTCGCCCTGTGCGCCCAGCCGTTCGGCTTCGGCCCCGTCGAAAACGATCTCGGCATGGCTGCGCGTCGGCTCGATGGTTTCGACCGGTGTGCGCGTAACGCCCGGCTGGTCCAGCGCCACCAGCACAAGGCTCGCGCCGGCGCCATCCCTGGCGAGCACAACCGCATGGGTCGCGATGTCGCCATCGGTTACCGGGATTTTCGTCCCGGACAACCTGCCATCCTTATACTCGGTCGCAAGCTTGCCCGCTTCGACCGCGCCAGGCCCTTCCGAGGCGGCGATACAACCGATCGCGGAGCCACCGGCAACCTTTGGCAGCAGCGCGGTCTTTTGCGCGTCCGACCCCGCCAGTTTCAGCGCTTCGGCGAAGAAATAGACCGTCGATGCGAAGGGAACGGGGGCAAGCGCGCGGCCCAGTTCTTCGGCAATCACGCACAGTTCGAGCATGCCGAGGCCAAGCCCGCCATACTCTTCGTCAATCGCCGTGCCGAGCCAGCCCATCTCGACAATCTGCTGCCATACGGCTTCGTTGTGGCTTGCCGCCTCATCGTCGAGCACGGCGCGCACTTCGGCGGTTGTGCATTTGGCGGACAGGAACTTGCGTGCCTCTTCGCGTAGAAATTTCTGGTCGTCGGAAAAATCGAAATTCATGACTCGGGATCCTCGGGGCTCATTTACGGTAATGATACGCCAATTGACGTAAACGTAAAGGGCGGGTTCCCGAGCGCCTATTGGAAATCGTCTGTTGCGGTAATCATCCGGAACCCATGGGCAGGATGGGCCATGCGGACCAGCGTCAGTATATTGCCGTCGAGTCTGGTCTGTCGTTCGATGACGAAGACGGGCTCGTCGCGCTGCAGCCTGAGATATTCGGAGTCGGTCCTTCCCGGCATTTCCGCACGCAATATTGTGCGGACGGAGGAATAGGGGACGCGGGCAATCAGCCATTCATTGGGGCTGACGGCGGAGAAGTCAGCGTGCCTCGCCTCGGGTATGGCTTCCAGATTCACCAGCCGGTCTTCAAGTTGATAGGGCCGGCCATCGCTGAGATGAAGGCTGACGATGCGGCGTAGCGGCGCGCCCGCGAAAAGGCCCTGATCGTCCCTGGCATCGTCGCCCAGACTGCTCCTCAGAAGCTTGTAGCCATAGGCATGGCCTCCGCGTTCGATCTCGTGGCGTACGACGGGAATCGTCAGGGTTGAGCTATGCGCCTTGCGGCCGACGACCCGGGTGCCGGCACGGCGGCGGCGCTCGATCAGTCCGGCATCGACAAGCGGCGAGAGGGCACGCCGGATGGTGCCGCGCGCGACGCCAAATTCCTCGGCCAGCTTTTCTTCATGTGGCAGCGCGAAACCCGCCGGCCAGACCTGGCTGTTGATCCGGCGCAGGATTTCGGTGCGGATTTCTTCATAGGGATGCATTCCGCCCACACTCCCCGATTTGCGCGATTCACGCAATCCTAAAGTTGACCATAAAATTTATATGTCTAAACATATTTTCGAGGAAAGAATCACGGATGCCGCACCAGATTTACACAGATGCGACGCTCGCCACGCTGTCCGAAGCGCGTGGCTGGGCCATGGTCGCTGACGGCGCGATTGCGATTGACGGCGACCGTATTGCCTATGCGGGGGCAGCCGATTCCATTCCCGGCAAATTTGCGGATTTCGAGCAGACTTCGCTCGGCGGGCGTCTGGTCACGCCCGGTCTGATCGATTGCCACACCCATCTCGTTTACGCCGGTTCGCGGGCCCGCGAGTTCGCGTTGCGGCTTGAAGGCGCAAGCTATGAAGACATCGCCCGGGCGGGCGGCGGTATCTTCTCCACGGTCGAGGCAACCCGCAGCGCTTCGGAAGAGGCACTGCTGGCCGGCGCGCTCGCCCGGCTGGACCGGCTGCTGGCGGAAGGCGTCTGCACGGTGGAGATCAAGTCGGGATACGGCCTCGACCGGGAAACGGAACTGCGAATGCTGCGGGTCGCCGCACGGCTGGCCGAGTTGCGTCCGGTGCGGATCAGCAAGACCTTTCTCGGTGCGCACGCCATTCCCAAAGATATGGACGCCGACCAGTATCTGGACGGTATTTGCCTGCCGACATTGCGCGAGGCTGCTGCCGAAAATCTCGTCGATATGGTGGACGGCTTTTGCGAAAATATCGCCTTTTCGCCGGCGCAAATTCGCAAGGTCTTCGATGTGGCTGTCGAGCTCGGCCTGCCGGTGAAGCTCCATGCCGAGCAATTATCGGATCAGGGCGGCGCGGCGCTGGCCGCCGAATATGGCGCGCTGTCGGCCGAACATCTCGAATTTGTCAGCGAAGACGGGATCGCCGCGATGGCCGGGGCGGGGACGGTGGCCGTGATCCTGCCTGGAGCCTTCTATTTTCTCGGCGAAACGAGAAAACCGCCGATCGAGGCTTTTCGCAAGGCCGGTGTTCCGATGGCACTCGCGACGGACAGCAATCCCGGCTCGTCTCCGATGACGTCGCTATTGCTGGCGATGAACATGGGCGCGACCCTGTTCGGCCTGACGCCGGAAGAATGTTTGCGCGGGGGCACGGTGAATGCCGCGCGCGCGCTGGGCCTGCGCGATCTCGGTCGGCTCGTCCCGGGGCAGATGGCGGATCTTGCAATCTGGGACGTAACCGACCCGGCGGAACTGACCTATCGTATGGGCGATGCTCAGCTCCACAAACGGATTTTTGGAGGTGTCGAATGCTGATTTTGAGACCCGGAGAGGTTTCCCTGGCGACGCTGGAATCGATCTGGCGGGAAGAACTGCCTGTCGAACTGGATGCCGGGGCGCGCAGCGGGATACTGGCTTCGGCGAAGCGCGTCGCCGTGGCGGCGCAGGGGAATGATGCGGTTTACGGGGTCAATACCGGCTTCGGAAAGCTTGCCTCCATCCGCATCGCGGCGGAGGACACGGCCAAGTTGCAGCGTAACCTGGTCCTTTCCCATTGTTGCGGGGTGGGCGAGGCCACGCCACGCGCGATCACGCGGCTGATGATGGCGCTCAAGCTCATATCGCTGGGCCGGGGCGCATCGGGCGTCCGCGAAGAGGCTGTCGATCTGCTCGAAGCCATGCTTGCCAAGGGCGTGACGCCCGTCGTCCCGGGGCAGGGATCGGTCGGCGCATCGGGCGATCTCGCGCCGCTCGCCCATATGGCCGCGGTGATGATCGGCGAGGGCGAAGCGGTCTATAATGGCGAGACCCATAACGGGGCCAAGGCGCTGTCCAAAGCCGGGTTACGACCCATAGTGCTTGGGCCCAAAGAAGGGCTCGCGCTTATAAACGGCACGCAATTTTCGACCGCTTATGCGCTGGCGGCGCTGTTCGAGGCGCAGCATGCGGCCTGCACGGCGCTGATATCCTCTTCATTGTCGATGGATGCCGCCAAGGCGTCCACTGCGCCTCTGCTTGCCGAAATCCACATGCTTCGCGGCCATCCCGGGCAGATCGCCGCAGCCGCGACGATGCGCGCTCTGCTCGACGATAGCGAGATCCGCAACTCGCACCGCGACGATGATCCGCGGGTGCAGGACCCCTATTGCATGCGTTGTCAGCCCCAGGTGACAGGCGCCGCGATGGACCTGCTCGGTCTGGCCAGCATAACGCTATGCCGCGAAGCCAATGCCGCGACGGACAATCCCCTGGTGCTGGCCGCGGAGGATCGCATCGTGTCCGGCGGCAATTTCCATGCCGAGCCCGTTGCCTTCGCCGCGGACATGATCGCGATGGCGCTGGCCGAGATTGGCGGCATATCCCAGCGTCGCGTCGCGCTGCTCGTGGATCCGACGCTGAGTTACGATCTGCCGCCCTTCCTGGCCGCCGATCCGGGGCTCAATTCGGGCCTGATGATCGCCGAGGTGACCAGCGCCGCGCTGATGAGCGAGAACAAGCATCTGGCCAATCCCTGCTCGACGGACTCGACGCCGACCAGCGCCAACCAGGAGGATCATGTCAGCATGGCCGCCCATGGCGCGCGCCGCTTGCAGCGGATGCTCGACAATCTGTTCCAGATCCTCGGCATCGAAATTTTCTGCGCGGTAGAGGGCATCCGCTTCCGCGCGCCCGAACAGACAAGCGCGCCGCTACGCGCGGTGATCGACCGGTTCGGCGCACGGATCGCCCCGCTGACCGAAGACCGCTTTCTCGCGCCCAACCTGAACGCTGCCGCAGAGCTCGCCCGGGGCGACAGTCTCGTCGATGCGACAGGACTGACCTTCCCTACGCTGGAGAATATTTCCCATGGCTGATCGCTTCCACAATTCCCGCGAAGTGCGCCCACCGACGGGCACGACCCTGACCGCCAAGAGCTGGCTGACCGAAGCGCCGTTGCGCATGCTGATGAACAATCTCCATCCCGATGTGGCGGAGAAGCCGGAGGAGCTGGTCGTCTATGGCGGGATCGGCCGCGCGGCGCGCAACTGGCAGGCTTTCGACCAGATCGTCGCCAGCCTCACCGATCTGGAGGCCGACGAAACCCTGCTCGTCCAGTCCGGCAAGCCGGTCGGCATATTCAAGACCCATGAGAATGCGCCCCGCGTCCTGATCGCCAATTCCAATCTCGTGCCGCACTGGGCGACCTGGGATCATTTCAACGAACTCGATAGAAAAGGCCTCGCCATGTACGGCCAGATGACGGCCGGCTCATGGATTTATATCGGAACCCAGGGCATCGTGCAGGGGACTTACGAGACGTTCGCCGAAGCCGGGCGCCAGCACTATGGCGGAGATCTGACCGGCAAATGGATACTCACGGCGGGGCTGGGCGGCATGGGCGGTGCGCAACCGCTGGCCGCCGTCATGGCGGGCGCCTGCTGCCTCGCCATCGAATGCGACGAAAGCCGGATCGATTTCCGCCAGCGCACCGGATATGTGGACGAGAAAGCGCGCAGCGTGGACGAGGCGCTCGCCATGATCCAGGCCTGGACCGAGGCGGGCGAAGCGAAATCCGTTGGCCTGCTGGGCAATGCGGCGGAGATCGTGCCCGAGCTGTACAAGCGCGGCATCCGCCCGGACATGGTGACCGACCAGACCAGCGCGCACGATCCGATTAACGGCTATCTGCCCGCCGGCTGGACGATGAACGCGTGGCGCGAGCAGCGCGAACGCGATCCCAAGGCCGTCGAGAAAGCCGCCCGCGCCAGCATGAAGACGCATGTCGCCGCGATGGTCGATTTCTGGAAAGCCGGCGTGCCGACGCTCGATTATGGCAACAATATCCGCCAGGTCGCGCAGGAGGAGGGGCTGGAGGACGCCTTCGCCTTTCCCGGTTTCGTTCCCGCCTACATCCGCCCGCTCTTCTGCAGGGGCGTGGGCCCGTTCCGCTGGTGCGCGCTCTCGGGCGATCCGGAGGATATCTACAAGACCGACGCCAGGGTGAAGGAGCTGATCCCCGACGATCCGCATCTCCACAACTGGCTGGACATGGCCCGCGAACGGATCAGCTTTCAGGGGCTGCCCGCGCGTATCTGCTGGGTCGGGCTGGGGCAGCGCCACCGGCTCGGTCTCGCCTTCAACGAAATGGTCCGCAACGGCGAACTCAGCGCGCCGGTGGTGATCGGCCGGGACCATCTCGACAGCGGTTCGGTCGCCTCGCCCAACCGCGAAACCGAAGCGATGAAGGACGGGTCCGATGCGGTGTCGGACTGGCCGCTCCTCAACGCGCTGCTGAATACAGCCAGCGGCGCGACATGGGTCAGCCTCCATCATGGCGGCGGCGTCGGCATGGGCTTTTCGCAGCATAGCGGCATGGTCATCTGCTGCGACGGCACGGAAGAGGCGGATGCGCGGATCGCCAATGTTCTCTGGAACGACCCGGCGACGGGCGTGATGCGCCATGCCGATGCCGGTTATGACGAGGCCATCGACTGCGCGCGCGAACATGGGCTGAACCTGCCGGGCATTTTGGGCGAGTAGCAGCCATGCCCGTCACCCATATCCCGCCCGACCGCTGGACCGGCCGCGACGACAGCGAGGATGGCGAACGCGCGCGGCGGATATACCAATATGCAGGCGAGAGCGGAGATCGCGCGCTGCTCGGCTTTGCTTCGGAAGCGGGGGTCGCCCGCAACAAGGGACGGGTCGGCGCGCGGCAGGGGCCGCAGGCGCTCCGCAAGGCGCTCGCCGGTTTCGCCGCGCCTGCGAATGCGCAGCCCTTTGCCGATCTCGGCGATGTGGATGTGGAGGGGAACGATCTGGAGGCTGGGCAGGCGATGCTCGGCGAACATGTCGCCCGCGCGCTCGGCCAGCATGATCGCGTCATCGTCCTTGGCGGCGGGCATGAAACGGCCTGGGGTTGCTATCAGGGCCTGCGCGCGCGTTACGGCGAGGCGCATATCGGCATCATCAATCTCGACGCGCATCTCGATCTGCGCGCGCCCGGCGCGGCCGGCCCGTCATCCGGCACGCCGTTCAACCAGATGCGGCAGGCGGACCCCGGCGGCTTCGACTATCTGTGCCTCGGGCTGGCCGAGGAATCCAACACGCTCGCCCTGTTCGAGCGGGCGGGTGACTGGGGCGTGCGCATGGTGATGGACCACGCCCTGATCGCTGACCGGACGGCGGCGGACGCCGAAATCGCCGCCATCGCCGAGCGATCGGACATTCTCTACCTCACCATCGATATCGATCTGCTGCCCCATTACCAGGCCCCCGGCGTAAGCGCCCCCGCCGCGCGCGGTGTGCCGCTCTCAACGGTCGAGCATCTGGTGGGATCAGTGATGGCCGCCGCAGACTCGCATGGCTGCGCTTTGCCGCTGGCTGATATTGTCGAACTGTCGCCGCCGCATGACCGGGATGGCATGACGGCGCGGAGTGCGGCGCTGTTGGTGCGGAGGAGGGTGTGGGGGTGAGAGGTGATAGGTCAGCACTATCATCAGGAGAAGATTTAGCTGGCTTCGGGCTTCAAATTGAGCTTTCGGCGTTTTTTCCGCGCCGCTTTGTTACGATGAGAGCGAGCGCGCTCCGCAGGCGGGAAATCCGGAAACAGATTCTTTTGGGAGAGGAAACTGGCTAGCGTCATGCCTGCTTGATAAATGGTTTCTGCGTCTGCTTTAGCTTCTTCGACCGTCACAGGAACAATATTAAGGTTTAGACCCGAGCGAGAGGTTATTTCTTCTCTGAAGAGCTCTCCATTTGAGTCCATTCGAAGCGATTGGTGAACATACTTGTTCCGCAGTGATGCGACGGTCCCGATGTGCTCAACAATTTCGTCGAGTTCAGCAAGAATATGAGGGTCGCTAAATCGTATCTCGGCGACTGACTTTAGTACGCTAGAGCGCAAAGGGGAGGACATGTGGGTTGTGACACCCCAACCGAATTCGCTATCTACACCTAACGCACCTGCGATTGCCATTTCGACTATAGAGTCAGTTTGGGCGTAACAGGCGGCTACAAGGCCGATTGCCTCAAGCATTTCCTTAGGAAATTTGCGTGGATCATAGTCGTAAACTTCGTCGGGATCATTCATGGCAGACACCGATAAAGACAAACCAGAGTTTATAGAAGGGCGGATGGAGAATGCGCTCAAACGGACGTTGATAGGTTACTGATTCCCCAACCCTATTTCCTGTCCTACACGCCTCCGGCCATGATACTATCCGGCCCATGACCCCGCCGTTCCCCTCCGCAAAACTGTGTCCAATAGGACGCACAGTTTCGCCGCGCGCAACGCTGCGTGTCACTCTTGTAAACTTTCGGAAATATTGTTGCGCGCTTTACCCCCGGCCTGTGTCAACGAGTGTCAACTTGCCCGGAGGGCAGGATAGCCTTCCGATCGGCTCCCGCCGCCTTTTGATCGACAAGCGAAACGCTTTCTCATAGAGGGCGAATATCGGATTGGAGCTTTGGCCATGACCCCATCTTCTCCCACTTTTGCACTGGCGCTGCATGGCGGCGCGGGGGCGAAGCCGGGTGTCGATTACGCCAAGGTCGAGGCGCATCTGGCGGGGCTGGCCGTGCGCGGCGAGGGGATGCTCAGGGATGGCGGAGCCAGCCTCGATGTGGTCGAGGAAATGGTCCGCGATATGGAGGCCTCGGGCCTTTATGTGGCGGGCCGGGGAGCGTCGCCGAACCTGCACGGCGTCATCGAACTCGACGCCAGTATCATGGACGGCGCGACGCAGAATGCCGGCTCCGTTGCGGTGATCCAGGATGTGATCAGCCCGATCGGTGTTGCGCGCAAGGTGATGGAGCGTTCGCCCAGCGTCATGCTGGCCGGGGACGGCGCGATCCGCTTTGCCGCTGCGAATGACTGCGCACCGGTCGGCGATCCGGATGGCTATTATGTGCTGCCGGTCGGGGTGAGCGAGGCCGATCTTTCCGTAACCGATATGTCCCATGGCACGGTGGGCGCGGTGGCGCTGGACCTGCATGGCAATCTGGCGGCGGCGACATCGACAGGCGGCGTGTTCGGCAAGCCGCCGGGCCGGGTCGGCGATACGCCGCTGATCGGCGCGGGCACCTGGGCGGACCGGCAGGTCGCCATTTCCTGCACCGGAACGGGCGAGAAATTCATCCGGGCCGGCGGAGCGCTGACGGCGGCGCATCGCTTCGCACTGGCCGGAGACACGCTGGAAGAGGCGCTCTGGAATATGCTCGATGATGTGAAAGAACTCGGCGGGGATGGCGGGGCAATCGCCGTGTCGAGCGCCGGCGAGGTCGCGATGCTGTTCAATTCCGGCGGGATGAAGCGAGCGGCGGTTTCCAGCACGCTCCCGGCAATGAGCACGACCTTCGCGCCCTGCCGCTGAACAACCGGGAGCCGGGGCGCGGTGCCCGTGCCAAAGAATGATCCGCCGACATTGCTGCCGACGGATCATCTTTTCCTCCCCAGGAAAATTCGGTTGGATCAGGCACCCCGAGAGGGGGGGGGAGGGGTGCCTGACCCTAGTCGGATGTTATCCGAACTGGTTCATCGTGTTGTGAACGCCGCCGGCCTTGAGCGCCGCTTCACCCGCGAAATATTCCTTGTGATCGTCGCCGATGTCGCTGCCGGACATGTTCTGGTGCTTCACACAGGCGATGCCTTCGCGGATTTCCTTGCGTTGGACGCCCAGAACATAGCCGAGCATGCCCGCATCGCCGAAATATTCCTTGGCGAGATTGTCGGTGGACAGCGCCGCCGTGTGATAGGTCGGCAGGGTGATCAGGTGATGGAAGATACCGGCTCTCTTCGATCCGTCCGCCTGGAAGGTGCGGATGCGCTTGTCGGCCGCTTCGCCGAGTTCGGTATCGTCATATTTCGCGTCCATCAGATCGTCGCGGTCATAGTCCGAGACATCCAGGCCTTCGGAGGCCATCGCATCATAGACCTGCTGGCGGAAGTTCAGCGTCCAGTTGAACGAAGGCGAGTTGTTGTAAACCAGCTTGGCGTTCGGAACGACTTCGCGAATACGGTCCATCATGCCCGCGATCTGCTCGACATGCGGCTTTTCGGTTTCGATCCAGAGCAGATCGGCGCCATTTTGCAGGCTCGTGATGCTGTCGAGAACGCAGCGGTCTTCGCCGGTGCCGGTCCGGAACTGGAACAGGTTGGAAGGCAGGCGTTTCGGACGCAGCAACTTGCCGTCGCGGTTGATGATGACATCGCCATTGCGCGCCGTTGCCGGATCGATCTCTTCGCAATCGAGGAAGCTGTTATACTGGTCGCCCAGATCGCCCGGCTCCTTGCTCACGGCGATCTGCTTGGTCAGACCTGCGCCGAGCGAGTCGGTGCGGGTGACGATGATGCCGTCTTCGACGCCGAGCTCCAGGAAAGCGTATCGGCAGGCGCGGATCTTTGCGAGGAAATCCTCATGCGGAACGGTGACCTTGCCGTCCTGGTGGCCGCACTGCTTCTCATCGGAAACCTGGTTTTCGATCTGCAGCGCGCAGGCGCCCGCTTCGATCATCTTCTTGGCGAGCAGATAGGTGGCCTCGGCATTGCCGAAACCGGCGTCGATGTCGGCGATGATCGGAACGACATGGGTCTGGAAATTTTCGACCTTATCCATTGCCGCTTTTTCCGCCGCGGCGTCGCCGGCCTCGCGGGCCGCGTCGATATCGCGGTACAGCCCGCCCAGCTCACGCGCATCGGCCTGGCGCAGGAAGGTGTACAGCTCCTCGATCAGCGCAGGCACGGATGTTTTCTCATGCATGGACTGGTCGGGCAGGGGGCCGAATTCGCTGCGCAGCGCGGCAACCATCCAGCCGGAAAGATAGAGATAGCGGCGCTTGGTGTCGCCGAAATGCTTCTTGATGGAAATCATCTTCTGCTGCGCGATGAAACCGTGCCAGCAGCCCAGCGACTGGGTGTACTGGGACGGGTCCGCATCATAGGCGGCCATGTCTTCGCGCATGATTGCAGCGGTATATTTGGCAATGTCGAGACCGGTCTTGAACCGGTTCTGCAGCTGCATCCGGGCAACCGATTCCGCATCGATGCTGCTCCAGGTGCCGTTCTTGCTGTCGATCAGCTTTTGGCTGGCCGTGATATGGTTCTGATAGGACATGCTTGTATACCTCTGGGAAGATGACTCAGTTTGAGCTGTCAATAAATTACAGCGTGTGCCAGAGGATTTGCAGGAAAATTGGGCTTCAGGCCATGGAATCTTGTCACTATTCAAGTCGCGCTGTCGGGTTGATGGCGCATTTGGTTGTTATTTTGTAAATATTGTTACATACCGAAAAGCGCGGCGGGAGCGCTGCTAGTCCGCGCTCCATTCCCGTTTGATTTTCTTGGCGAGCGACCATTTGTGGACTTCGGTCGGGCCGTCATAGATGCGGAAAGCCCGGATCTCGCGGAACACCTGCTCGACGATGGTATCGCCGGACACGCCGGTGCCCCCCATCGCCTGGACGCAGCGATCCGCTATCTTGAACAGCGTTTCGGCGACATGGGTTTTCGTCATCGAACTTTCTGCCGTGCCGAGGTTTCCCGTATCGAGCACCTCGGCGCACCAGTCTATCATCAGCTCGGTATGTTTGAGGTCGATCAGGTTCTGGGCGAGCATGAAACCGACGCCCTCATGGTCGATCAGCGGCTTGCCGAAGGCTTTGCGGCGGCAGGCATAGTCGGTGGCGATCTCGTTGGCGCGCGTCGCGGCCCCATGCCAGCGCATGCAATGGGTGAGGCGGGCCGGGGCGAGGCGGACCTGGGCATATTTGAAGCCCTCGCCGCTTTCGCCGAGCATCTGGTCCGCAGGGACGCGCAGATTGTCGATGGTGATGACGGCATGGCCGCCCGGCATGGAACTGTCGATCGTGTCGAGCACGCGCTCGATGCGGATGGCGGGATCGGGCAGGTCGACCAGGAACATGCAGGCGCCGTCGTCCGACTTCGCCATGACGATGCCGACCTTCGCGCCTTCCGCCCCGGTGATGAAGGTCTTGCGGCCGTTGATCACCCAGTGATTGCCGTCCATCTTCGCGACTGTCTGCATCATCGAGGGGTCGGAGCCCGCGCCATTCTCGCTAGCCGGTTCGGTCATGAAAAAGGCGGAGCGCGCCCGGCCCTCGACTAGCGGTTTCAGGAACCGTTCCTTCGCCTCCGGGCTGCCGACCTTGCCGAGCAGATACATGTTGCCCTCATCGGGCGCGGCGGTGTTGCAGGCGACGGGGCCGAGCGGGGAAAGGCCGGACTTTCTCAGCACCAGCGCGGTTTCGGCATGGGTGAGATGGCTGCCGTCGTCCAGGATATGCGGGGTCAGCACATTGGCGGCCCGCGCTTTTTCCTTGAGCTCGTCGGCCAGTTCGTCGCTCGGCCCATGTGCGCCCATGCGCGGATCCTGCTCATAGGGCACGACTGTCTCGCGCACGAAGCGTTCGACATTGTCGGCAATCGCGCGGGCGCGGTCGGATATCTGGGGCTGGTTCATAGGGCTTGTCCGTCGTCGATGGTTAGGGTTGCGCCGGTCACATAGCGTGCGGCATCGGAACACAGATAAAGGATGAGATCGTCGAGCGCGTCGATATCCATCAGCCGGCCGCGATGCCAGCCGGCAACCTGCGCCTTGCCGCCTTCGGTGTCGAACCAGTCGCCCGACAATTCGGTCCGGATATAGCCGGGCTGGACCGTGTTGACGTTGATTCCCTGGCGGACCCATTCGCGGGCGAACTGCCTGGCGAGATGCGCGACGCCCGCCTTGGTGGCGGCATAGGCGGCGTCGCCCTGGCCGGTCAGCTCGGCGGTAATCGACCCGATCAGGACGATCCGGCCATTCTCCTTCTCGCGGCTGCCCGCCGAGATCAGCCGTTTCGCGCCTTCCCGTGCGGTCAGATAGACGCCGAGCAGATTGGTATCGATAACCGCCTGCACCCGTCCGGCGTCGACATCGGTGGAACGGCCGCCGCCGGCCATGCCCGCATTGGCGATAATCGCGTCGACCGTGCCGAATTCGGCCTCGGCGGCATCATAGGCGGACTTTACCGAAGCCTCGTCGGTGACATCCATGGGCACGGCGAGCGCCTTGTGGCCCGCATCGCGGAGCGCGGCCGCCAGCGTTTCGGTCCGGTCGGTTCGCCGTGCGCCGAGCACGACCTTGGCGCCGGCCGCCGCAAACAGTTCGGCAAGATGCGCGCCGATGCCGGACGAAGCGCCCGCGACAAGGGCCGTGCGGCCGGTGAGGGAGTGGGGGATATGCATGAGGCTGAATTCTCTCTGTGTGGGTTTCGGGTGGGGAGGTTGCTGCCGATCGATCAGGTCAGGCGGTGCGCATCCTGCGCGTGCCGGGATCGGGCGGGTTGCTGGGCGGACCGGCAAAGCATTGCGCGAACCCCATCCACCGGGCCGCGTTCGGTCCCGAGACGACAAGCCCGGTATCCGCAATATTGCGCGTCTGGGTGACGACCTGACAGAATTGCTCGGCCAGCCCCGTTATGCGCTCCTCGCCAGCATCCTCGCCGTACGTCCAGATCTCGCCCGAGGGCGCGGTAAGCACAAGCTGCGGCCGCGGTTCCGGCACCGGCAATTTGCGATTGGCGAACGTCCAGCCATAGGTGTTGAGGCCCAATATCACGATATTGCGGATGCGATCGGTGCTGTCTCGGACCACCCCCAGCTCGTCATAAATGGCCTGGGCATGGGCCCAGCTCTCCATCAGCCGGGCGGTGATCGAGGATCGCGCGCTCATGTCCGGGCCGGCCCAGGGCACGCGCGTCGACGGATCGATCCCGGAAAATTCGGCGGCCAAAACGGGATAGAAATCGCGCCACGCGGTGCGCAGCGCGGTGCCCGACAGGCCATCGAGCCAGGCTTCCTCGAATGCCGGCATGCCGCCCTTGCCGATCGGTCCGCTCGCATCCTTCATCCAGGCCCGAAAAGCCTCTTCGTCGGTGAGCGAGAGATGCGCCGCATAGTTCCAGACATGCAGATGACGCAGGATCTGGTCGATCGTCCAGCCCTTGAAGCCGGTCGCACGACCGAAATCCGCCTCGTCGAGCGGAGCCATAAGCTGGTCCAACGCATCGCATTCCCGGCGAAAATCCTCGGCCTGCTCCATCGCCTGTCCTTCTCCCTGAGTGTTCCCGCTCATGCGCCGTTTCAGCCTGCGGCCCGATCCGACCGGCCGGTGATTTCTTCCCACAGACCGTCCGCCCCCAGGGCGACAACGGCGGCGCCCAGCCTTTCGGACCAATACCGGTCATTACCATTATCGGTGCGCCACTGGTTGAGCCGTCGGGTGAAGGGGTGGAGCGGATATTCCCGGGTAAAGCCGATCGCGCCATGGGCCTGATGGGCAATGGCCGTCCCGACGCCGATCGCCTGATTGGTGCGCAGCTTCGCCGCCGCGATCTCGAACGCGGCGTCGCCGTGATCGAGCGCCAGCGCTGCCCCGGCTCCGGCCGAATTCACCGCCGCTGCTTCGACCGCAAGGATCGCGAGTGATTGCTGGACCGCCTGAAATCTGGCGAGCGGCCGGCCGAACTGTTCCCGTGTGTTTACATAGTCGATGGCCATTTCGAGGATCCGGTCGAGCGCCCCGGCTGCCAGGCAGACCTTCGCAAAGGCGCCTTTCTCCATGCCGTCGCCAGGCACCGGATCAAGGATCAGACCGGCAATATCGAGATCTGATCCCTCATAGCCGGCGATCCGCAAAACCGCGAAGACATCGCCCCAGTCGCCGCCGAAACCGCCATCGGCTTCGGCCACCATAAGGGTCGCGAATCCCGCTTCCTCAAGGGTGTGTATGTCGACCGCGTCGCGCAGCACCGCCGTTGCGGTATCGCAGAGCAGGCTTCTGTTCTCGCTCATCTGAGGCCCAGCCCCCGCGCAATGATGCCGCGCAGAATCTCCCGCGTGCCGCCGCGCAGCGAAAAGCTGGGCGCGGTCTGGAGCAGCAGGGAGAGCGTCCGCGCGAGATCGCTATCGCTTCGCGTATCGAAATCCGCGCTCAGCACACCCTGTATCGCCAACGGTATATCCTGTTCGTAACTGTTGCCCAGATCCTTGACGATCGCCGCTTCGACGGCGGGGTCTTCGCCGCCGGCCAGCTTCGCGGCGGTCGACATCGACATTTGTCGCAGGGTCCACAATTCTGCCGTCAGCCTGCCGATCAGCGGCTGGACGGCGGGGTCGTCGCCCTGCTCGGCGATCAGGTATCTGAGCAGGGCAAAGCTGGAAAGATAGCGTTCCGGCCCCGAACGCTCGAGCGCAAGTTCGGCGGTAACCTGTTTCCAGCCATTGCCTTCCTCGCCGACGAGCGCGCCGTGCGGCACCTCGACATCCTCGAAGAATATCTCGTTGAAATCATGCTGCCCGGCGAGGTTGATGATCGGGCGGACCGTGATGCCCGGTGTGTCCATATCGACGAGCAGCTGGCTAAGCCCGGCCTGCCGCTCGGACCCCGGCTCGGTGCGCACCAGGGCCAGTATGGCGTGGGCGATATGCGCACCGGTGGTCCAGACTTTCTGGCCGTTGATGACCCAGCCCGTGTCCGTCTTGCGGGCTGTGGTTTTCACCCCGGCCAGATCCGATCCCGCGCCAGGTTCGCTGAGGCCGATACAGGCATAGGTCTTGCCTGCGGCCATGCCGGGCAGATATTTTTCGCGCTGTTCTTCCGTGCCGTAGCGCAGCAGCAGCGGGCCGGTCTGGCGGTCGGCAATCCAGTGCGCGCCCACCGGCGCTCCGGCGGCGAGCAATTCTTCCAGAACGATATAACGCTCCAGCGGATCGCGGTCATGCCCGCCATAACGCTTCGGCCAGATCATCCCGACAAGGCCTTCGCGGCCAAGCCGCGCGCTGAAGGCGGGGTCGGCGACGGACCAGCTGTTGGCGCGGTCCGCGGCGTCCCAGTCCGCCGCGCATTCGGAGACGACCCCGCGCACCTGCGCCCGCAGGTCGGAAACCGTATCGGGCGTCGAAAAGGGATGGATGGCAAAGCTCTGCATCGCGAACGGCTTAAGAGGAAATTTCCGCCGGGCAAAGCAGTTTTGCTACGCCTTTCGAAACAAAGAGTAGGCCGACGGGGATGCTATGGCGGACCGGAGCGAGGCGGGTTATGGCCGCCCCGATAAGGAGAATATGATGGGCGATTTTGTACAGGTCGAAAAATCGGGAAGGGTGGCCGTGTTGCGGCTGAACAGCCCGGATACGCTCAATGCCATCGGCACATTGGAGCATTGCGCGGATGTGATAAACGCGCTCGAATCGCTCGAGGACGATCCGGCGATCAGCGTCGGCATCCTGACGGGAAATGGCCGCGCCTTCTGCGCCGGCGGCAATCTTAAAGGCATGAAGGAAAAAACCGGTATCGGCCGGATGCCGGTGCCGGTCGAAACGATGAATACCTATCGGCGGGGCGTGCAGAAAATCACCCGGGCCTTCATGGCAACCAATGTTCCGATGATTGCGGCGGTGAACGGTCATGCGGTAGGCCTCGGCCTCGATCTTGCCTGCCTGTGCGATGTCAGGATCGCCGCTGAAAGCGCCAAATGCGCGGCCAGCTTTATCAAGGTCGGCATCGTTCCGGGCGATGGCGGCGCCTGGTCGTTGCAGCAGATCCTCGGCTATTCCAAAGCCGCCGAACTGTTCCTGACAGGGGAAAGATTCGACGCAGCCAGCGGTCTGGAAATGGGATTGTTCTCGCAAGTCGTGGCCGACGAAAAGCTGCTGGATGCAGCCCGGGCCGTTGCTGAAAAAATCGCCGAGAATCCGCCCCGCGCGGTAAGGCTTACCAAGCGGTTGCTGCGCGAGGCGCAGGCCCAGCGCTTTTCCGACATATTGGAAC
>JBPOET010000050.1:0-8827 GCA_051251675.1 Parasphingopyxis sp.
GCAACGGCCCGTCTGCTCGCATCCAAAGGCGTGAAAGTCGCCCTGTTCGACCTGCAGGAAGAAAAGGGCACCGCCGTCGCCGCAGAGATCGGCGGCACCTTTTGCGAAGTGAATGTTACGGACGACGCCAGCGTCGATGCCGGCTTCGCCAAAGCCCGCGAAGCCCATGGCCAGGAACGCATCCTCGTCAATTGCGCGGGCACCGGCGCGGCGATGAAAACCGCCAGCCGCTCCAAGGAAGACGGTTCGATCAAACATTATCCGGCCGACGCCTTTAACTGGCTCATCCAGATCAACCTCGTCGGCACCTTCCGCTGTATCGCCAAATCGGCAGCCGGCATGATGACGCTCGACCCGCTGACCGAAGGCGGCGATCGGGGCGCCATCGTCAACACCGCTTCGGTCGCCGCCGAAGACGGCCAGATGGGCCAGGTCGCCTATTCGGCCTCCAAGGCCGGTGTCGTCGGTATGACGCTGCCGATCGCGCGCGACCTTATGAGCGAGAATATCCGGATCAACACGATCCTGCCCGGCATTTTCGATACGCCGCTGCTGATGGGCGCGCCGCAGAAAGTTCGCGATGCGCTTGCCGCTTCCGTGCCCTTCCCGAAACGCCTCGGCCAGCCGGAAGAATATGCGCATCTCGCTCTTACGATGATCGAGAACAGCTATTTCAACGGCGAAGACGTCCGCCTCGACGGTGCCATCCGCATGGCGCCGAGATAAGCCGCATTCTCTTTTGGAAACGGCGAGCCCTTCCTCCGCAAGGTGGAAGGGCTTTTGCTATCCGGCCTTCGCGTCTTTCCAATATTCGTCGCGCAACAGGCGCTTGTAGAGCTTGCCCGTCGGATGCCGGGGCAGTTCCTCGAGAAAATCAACCTGGCGGGGAACTTTCACACCCGACAGATGATGCCGCATCCAGGCGATCAGTTCCTCGGCGAATTCCGGCGTAGCGTCCGCCATGTCCAGCGGCTGGACGATCGCGACGACACGCTCGCCCATATCTTCGTCCGGCGCGCCGATCACGGCAGCATCGGCGACTTTGTCATGCGTAATCAGCAGATTCTCGATCTCCTGCGGATAGACATTAACGCCGCCGGTGATGATCATGAAGCTCTTCCGGTCGGTCAGATAGAGGAACCCGTCCTCATCGACCCAGCCGACATCACCAAGTGTTGTCCAGCCATGCTTGTTGGTCGCTTCAGCCGTCTTTTCCGGGTCGTTGTGATATTTGAACGGCGAGCCGCCTTCAAAATAGATGGTCCCCTCGGTACGCGGAGGCACTTCATTGCCCTCCTCGTCGCAGACCCGGATAATACCGAGCAGCGCCGTTCCGACGGACCCCTTGTGGGTCAACCAATTTTCCGAATCGATAAAGGTGAAACCATTGCCTTCGCTGCCCGCATAATATTCCCTGAGCACCGGCCCCCACCAGTCGATCATTTTTTCCTTGATCGGAATCGGGCAGGGCGCAGCGGCATGAACCGCGCATTTGAGAGACGAAACGTCGTAGCGTTCACGCACCTCCTTGGGCAGTTTGAGCATCCGCACGAAATGGGTCGGCACCCATTGGCTGAGATCGATCTCATATTGCTCGATCAGCGCAAGCGCATGTTCGGGATCGAACTTCTCCATGACTACGACGGTCCCGCCAAGCTTGTGCACGGTCAGGCACCAGCGAAGCGGTGCGGCATGATAAAGCGGTGCAGGTGAAAGATAGATGCCGTTCTCGCTAAAACCGAATGCGCCCCTGGCGATCATGATAAACGGATTCTCCGAGGCAATGTCCGGATTTTCGGGAAGCGGTATCCGAACGCCCTTGGGCTGCCCGGTCGTCCCCGAACTGTAGAGCATGTCGACACCGGCCCGTTCATCGGCAATCGGCGTATCGGGCAAACCTTCAAGCGCCGTATCGAGATTGCGATACCCGGCATGTTCGCTCCCCACGATGAAGCGCTCGAGCGGCGGACCGAAATCGGCCAGCTGGTCCAGCGCCTTGCCGATATAATCCGATGTAAACAGAGCCTTGGCTCCGCTATCCTCCAGGATATAGGCGATTTCGGGAGCCGTCAGCCGGCAGGAGATTGCGATATAGATCTGGCCGGCCCGCTGCGCCGCCCATACGAGATCGAAGAAGCGCGCCTGATTATCCATACAGATTGCGATCGGATCTCCATGGCCGAGGCCAAGCTGGCGGAACAGATGGGCAATCTGGTTCGAATTCCTGTCGAGCTGGGCATAGCTTACCGTCTCTCCGCTCGCCGCCATGATGATTGCGGGTTTATCGGGGTTATTTTGCGCATGAACGCTAGGGTGCATCGGGGGCTCTCCATATCCTCATTTCCTACAGGTTTACGCGAACGGAAAGCGGAAAGCGAGAGGGGCTTTTACGAAGATTCCGTCCTAGAAAAACGCAAAACGCAGGCCCGCCCAAAAAGTCTGCGGCCTCGCCCGCTCGATCAGACCAGCGCCGGATATTCCGGCTTCGACACGCGTATTGAATAAATTCTCGGCGCGGATCTCCGCCTTTAGCGGTCCGTAAAGAGGAATCAGGGCCCTGGCGCCGACGGTCAGCGCGTCGTTAAGTGGCCGCTGGTTGAGATCGTCTTCGAAACGGCCGCCGATATATCGCACGGTGACGGCCGCCTCGCCGCCCAGATCGCGCGCATAGGCGAGGGTAGCCGCGGCATTGTGCCGCGCGACTTGAACCGGCCGCAAGCCGTCCAGCGCGGCTGCCGCGCCCGAAGACTCCACTTCGGCATCCGTATAGGCATAGGAGAATATGAAGCTCCACTCGGCGAATTGCGCCCGGGCGTCGAGTTCAATGCCGACCGCCTCGATGGCGTCGAGATTCTGCCTTTGCCTGGCGAGGCCGCCGCCGGGCACGAAACCGATACCCGGGAAAAAGCCGGGGCCCTGCCCCACGGTTACATTGGCGATCGCATCTTCGAGCCGGTTGTAGAATATCGTCCCGCTCAGGTTGAGAATCGAAGCCGGCGAATATTCGGCGCCGATTTCGACGCCATCCAGGCTTTCGGGACGCAGCATGGCATTCGCCCCGGTGACATCGCTGCCCACGCGGAACGGGCGAAACAGTTCGTTCAGCGTTGGCAACCGCCAGCCGGTATAGCCTGCCGCCCTTATCGTCAGCGGATTGGCCGGTTGCCAGGCCAGTCCGGCGCGGCCGGTAAATCGCCAGTCGCTGCGATCCGCATAATAGGCCTGATCATTGAGCGGCCCGCCCAGATCGCCCTGACGGAAAAACCCGTTCTCGATCCACCAGCGGTCGACCCGAGCGCTGCCGGTCAGCGTCAGGCCGGGCGCGGCGCGCGCCGTCAGCTCGGCGAATCCGCCGGCCGTGCGCGTCACCCCGCCAGCTTCCCGTTCCCGGGTCGGTGCGCCAGCGACAAAGAAGAAACGTTCTTTGGTTCGACCTTCGGTTTCACGATAGTCGCCGCCAAGCCGCACTTCGACCGCATCGCCCGGCAGGGCGGGGCGTATTTCAAAACGCCCGCCATAGCCCGTGGAAGGAACGCTATACTGGTCCAGCACCTGCGTCGCCGTGGTCCGCGCGGCATCGACGCGCGCAAAACTGTTCCGGAAACCCCGATCCTGATAGTAGAACAGCGCTTCCCATTGCCAGGCGCCCCGCCCGACGAGCCTGACGCTGCCATCGATACCGCGCGTCCGGTTGCCGCTGAACGGTATGCCGCGACTACGTTCATCATGAAAAAAGCGGCCGCCGACCTGTATTTCGGTGCTGCCGATAGGAGCCGCCAATCGCACGGCCCCGCCATATTGCTCGTAACCGGCGGGCTCATCCACTGAGCCGCGTTGCGATCGGATAACCGGAATGAAGCCGTCGCCGCTCGCATAATGACCCGACACGTCGAGCAGCGCATTCTCGCCAGGCGGCAGCATGATGCCGAATCCCATCTCGGTCGCATCGCGGCTGCCATAAGCGATACTGGCGCGGGCCGGCTGAAAATTCTCGGTCGACAGGCTTTCCAGCTCAATCGTGCCCGCCAAAGCGCCGGGCCCGAAGGCTCCGCTGCCTCCGCCCCGCGTTACGCGGACCTGGCCCAGATTCCGGCCATCGTAACCGGGCCAGCTGATCCAGCCGCCAAAGGGATCGCTTTGCGGCACTCCGTCCAGGATCAGCAGGGCCCGGCTCGAAGCATTGCCACCCAATCCGCGAAGCGTCGCGCCCTGGCTGGTTGGATTGGCCGATCGCGAGTCCGACGCGCGGAAGAGCTGGAACCCGGCCACCCGGCCAAGGATATTCTCCAGCCGTCCGCTCGGATCGCGGGCAATGTCCTCGGCGCGCAAATCGACGATATTATAGGCGACTTCGCCGACCGGATCTTCGAGACCGCTTGCGGTTACGACAATGGGCGCGCCCTGGGCCAGAGCCGGAGTGGCCGTCGCGGAAAGGAGCAGGGCAGTAAATTTTCGCATGAAGTTACTCAAACACAGAAAGGGGGCGGACGCACTAGTCGATATGGTCGGGGTGCGCCGCCTGGAAAGCCGCCAAGCTATTCGCCCGCGCATCATAGTCCAGCAATGTGGGGAAATCGTCGAGAGAAATCTCGAAGCGGCGGGCATTGTACATTTGCGGGACGAGACAGAGATCGGCGAGGCCCGGCAGGTTTCCGGACAGATATTCTTCTCCATGGCGGATCGCCAGCTGCTCGAGCGCGGAGAACCCCTCCCGCACCCAATGGGCATACCACCGCGCGCGCGTTTCCTTGTCGTGGCCCAGATTGTCGGTCAGATAATGGAGGACGCGCAGATTGTTGAGGGGATGGATGTCCGCCGCAACGAGCTGCGCCATCGAGCGGACATGCGCCGCTCCCACGGAATCGGCGGGTATCAGGGCCGGTTCGGGATGGGCGTCGTCAAGATATTCTATAATACTGAGGGATTGGGTGAACTGCGCCCCGTCCACTTCCAGCATCGGAACCAGGCCCTGGGGATTGCGCGCGCGATATTCATCGCTCTTCTGCCCGTTTTCGAGCAGGTTCACGGCGACGCGCTCATAGGCGAGCCCTTTGAGATTGAGCGCGATCCGGACGCGGTAGCTCGCCGAAGATCGGAAATAGTCGTAGAGCCGGATCATAGATTATCCCTTTGCAGCTTTGGACGCCCGCAACATCTCGCGAATTTCCTGGCCATGTTCGTCGATCTGCGGCGCCGGGCCGATTTCCGGATCGGGCCGCGCGGAAAAGCGAACCGGCGGTTGCATTTCGAAATAGTTGCCTTCGCTTGGATGCTCCTTGCGCCTGAAGAAATCCACCGCCTGCAAATGGGGGTCTTCCATAATCGTGGCAATGTCCCGGGCCGGCATGAACGGAATATTGGCTTCGGTGAATATCGCCGCCCATTCCGCATTCGTCTTCGCCGGCGCCAGCGCATCGATCCGCTCGAACATTTTTCCCTGATTGCGAAAGCGCAGTACAGGCGTTTCTAGGCCTTCGCGTTCGAGAAAATCGGGATCGCCCATGATTTCGAATGTCTTCTGCCAATTCTCATCGACATAGGGAACGATGCTCATATGCCCGTCCTTGGTTGGCGACGGTTGGCGGTCGGGGTCTATCTGGCGCTTGTACAGGATGGATTCCTGCGGCGGATCGAATGTCGCGCCGAACAGATGTTCTTCAAGCAGGAAGCCGGTAAAGGCTTCGAACATGGGAACTTCGACAAACTGCCCTTCGCCTGTGCGCAGCTTGTGTATGATCGCCGCCATGGTCGCATAGGCGCCATGAAGCCCCGCCACCTTGTCGACAATGGCCGAAGGCACGTAGCGCGGTTTCGGATTGCCGTCAGTCCGCGGCATCAGCGACGTCAGCCCGCTGGCCGCCTGTACGACGTCGTCATAGCATTGAAGCGGTTCATAGGGCCCGCCCGATCCAAAGCCCGTACAATGGATATAAACGATTTCCGGCTTCAGTTTCTTTACAGCGTCATAGCCAAAACCAAGGCGCTCGATACCGGCCTTGCGGACATTGTGGATGAAAACATCGGCGGTCTCGATAAGATCGCGCAACACCTCGGCATCTTCGTCTTTCCGGACATCCAGGGTTATGGCGCGCTTTCCGCGATTGAGCGTCATGTGGCACGCCCCCATGCCCTTGGTATGGGCCGGCTTGCCCGCATCACGGAAAAAATCCCCGCGCGGCGATTCGATCTTGATTACGTCTGCGCCGCAATCCGCCAATATCTGGGTTGCGTAGGGCCCGAAAATCACGCTCGTCATATCGACGATGCGGATACCCTCAAGCAGTTTCGGGTTGGTCATATGCGTCTCCTTTTGGAAGTTGCATATCCGAGCCGAAAACAATCCGCTATGGGCAAAATGGCTCCAATGGTGTTGCTACGCCACCGATTATCGTTTCAGCGACAGACAATCGCAGGAAGAGTTATAAATCTGTTCTTTAAGAGGAGACTAACCAACACTTTAACTAATCGTAAACTAAATAAGACCTTCCGTAATATTTTTTATATGATCTTGGAACTTTACGACTTCTCGATGGTTGACGCTCTTGTACAATAACGGAGAACTGTGAAATGTTGAACGAGACCGGCTTCACAGAGTTCACGACCATTTCGCTTTCCGAGACCCCGCCCAAATCACAGGATCGCAGGGAGGGGCCTCGCTATATGAGCGTGCTCCAAGCGGGCAAGATCATCACGGATACGATTCAGGAACTGTGCCTGATCCGGAACATTTCCTCCAAGGGGATCATGGCGGAGATATTCGCCCCGCTCGAAGCCGATGTGCCGGTTGAAATAGAGTTCAAGGCCGGTGCAAGCGTTTGCGGGATCGTCCGCTGGGTAAAGGATGGTCGCGCGGGCGTCGAGTTTGACGAAGCGATCGACGTGCACGCCGTATTGGCCCCGAATGGCGGGCGGATGGCGCCCCGCGCACCCCGACTCAGCATAGACAGTATGGCACGTATCGTGATCGGGGACGTCCGCGAAAAACTGCAAATCTTCGACATTTCCCAAGGCGGCGTGAAAGTCGATGCCGGTATGACGCTCGAACCCGGTCTCGATGTGGTTGTCGAGATCGAAGGCCTGCCGGTCCGGGCCAGCGTCGTCCGCTGGGTCAGCGGAGATCATGCCGGCATATCGTTCAATCGCGTGATGGCTCTCGACCAGGTTGCCTATTGGGCGGCGCAGCAGGGTCTCCATACCAGCGAACTGGGCGCGGTCAGCAAAAAACGGGCGATAAGCGGCTAAGCAGGACTCCGACTAGGAAGCGACTGCTTCGCCCGCATAATCCGGCAACATGACATCCCCGTCACCGGGATGCCATTGGTTCAGCCTGACCATCGCCGCAGCGAACAGCGACGATTCCAGATGCCCTGAAAGCCATCGCTGCAGATTTGGCACCGCCTGTCCATCGAACCATTGGCGGTCCGTCGCGGCGAATTGCCGAACGAAGGGAAAGAGCGCGATATCGGCCAGGCCGCGATCGTCCGCGAACAGATTCCGCCGGTCCGCAAGGCGCCGGTCGAGGCTGGCCAATATCATCATTCCCGCATCGCGATGCTCGATAGGATCGCAATCGTGGCGGGACGCATATTTGTAGCGATCGAGATGATATTTGAACGGCCCGTCATTCTCCGCAACCAACGCTTCGGTATCTTCCGCGCCTTTGTCCAGCCAGCCTTCGGGGTCATGGTTCGCGAGCGCCCAGCGCATGATATCGATGCTTTCGTCGATCACCCCTCCGTCTGGCAGGACCAGGACCGGAACGGTCGCTTTGGGCGAGGCTTCGATCATCGCCCCGGGTTTGTCGCGCAACAGGACTTCGCGCACCCTGCAGCGTTCACCGCTCACCAGAAGGGCCATGCGCGCGCGCATCGCATAGGGACAGCGGCGAAAACTGTAGAGGATCGGCAGATCAGCCATCGCCGGGCGGTTCTGCACCGATATGCGTCTCGCCACGCGCCGCAGCCAAAGCGGCCTGGCGCTGGCGTTCGGCATAGCCACGCCTTTGCGCCTCCGTACGCGTTCCGTGGCAGGCCGGGCAGCTGACCCCCTCCTCATACAGCGGCGATGCCCGGTCGGCCTCGCTGACCGGCATCCGGCACGCCCGGCATAGTGCATGGCTGCCACGCTCCAGCCCGTGGGTTACGGTAACCCGCTCATCGAAGACGAAGCACTCGCCATTCCACCGGCTGTCTTCCGGATCGATATTCTCCAGATATTTGAGGATCCCGCCCTTCAGGTGATACACCTCATCCAATCCTTCGGACTTGAGCAGGGCCGTTGCCTTTTCGCAGCGTATGCCGCCCGTGCAGAACATCGCGATGCGCGGCTTTTCCCTGCCCTCCAAGAGCCTGTCGCGATTGTCGCGAAACCATGTCGGGAAATCCCGAAAGCTTGATGTATGGGGGTCTATGGCGTTTTCGAACGTGCCGGCAGCCACCTCATAAGCGTTGCGCGTATCGATCAGGATCGTATCGGGATCGGCGATCAGCGCGTTCCAGTCTTCCGGCGATACATATGTCCCCACGTCGCGCACCGGATCGATATCCGGTTCCCCCATCGTCACGATTTCGCGCTTGATCCGCACCTTCATCCGGTAGAAGGGCATTTCGGCAGCATCCGAAAATTTCACTTCAATCGCCGCGCAGCCGGGTAGCCCCCGGATATAGGCAAGCACCGCCTCAATCCCGGCAGGCGTGCCTGCGATTGTGCCGTTGATCCCTTCCGGAGCGAGCAGGATCGTGCCCCTGATCCCGGCCTCGTTGCACCGGGCCTGCAGCCCGGACTGCATGGCCGCGCAATCCTCGAAAGGCGTAAACCGGTACAGCGC